>NZ_JBSGBK010000062.1:0-53452 GCF_053601215.1 Amycolatopsis sp. NPDC004772 | reverse complement strand
AATAAACAACCACCACCCCACAAACATTATATTTTGTTCTGGGTGAGTATCACAGTGGTGTCCTCTAGCGATGTGTGGGTGAGTGGTAAGGCGGGTTAGAACCCGCCTTACCACTCACGAAGGGGTCAGTGCACGGGGTTCCACCCGTCGCTGCCGGCCAGGTATTTCTGCGGGGTGTAGTTGCCGGCCTGTGCGGCGGGCAACTGCGGCCGGTCGGCACCGGTCCCCGCGCCCGGGCCGGTGTTGCGGTACGCGGTGAACCGGGCGTCCTTCCAGGAGAAGCCCGACATGTCGGTCCACGGCGCCTGCTTGATCGCCGCCGGCAGGGACGTCTCGCGGATCAGGACCTGAGCGATGGCGTCGACGTCGCCGCCCGGGTGCCACGGGCGGCCCAGGTAGAAGCTGGCGTTGGCGGCCGAGCTGACCACCTTGCTGCCGGTGATCAGGAAGCCGTACGGGTTCGACCGCCGGGTGCTGGCCGCGGTCAGGAAGCCGTTGTTGCTGCTGGAACCGCGGTCGAGCGCGGTGATCGTCACCCGGTCGAACACCGCCGTAGCGCGGCCGAACAGGAAGTCGACGTCGCCGCTGATGGCGCAGTTGCGGTAGTACTGGCGGCCGACCGTGCCGACGGCCGCGGTGTCGGCGTACAGGGTGTCCTGGTGGCCGAGGAAGGTGACGTTGTCGAAAACCATCCGGTCGCCCGTGGTCTTGACCGCGACCGCCTGGGTGTCCTTGATCTCCGGGTGGGCGCCCCGGTCGAAGGAGTTGCGGAAGGTCAGCGCGGTGGCGGTGAAGCCGTTCGCCGCGATCGTCGCGGTCGCGCTGCCGGACGTCCCGTACGTCGAGCCGTCGGGTTTCTTCGTCCCGCTGGCGTTGTCGTAGTCGACGACGACGTCGGCGGCCTTCCCGGTGGTGCCGCGCATCGTGACCCCGGTCTTGCCGGACGGCACCGAGACGACCTCCCGGTAGGTGCCGGGCTTGATCGAGATCGTGCCGCCGGCCGAAACGGCGTTGATGCCGGCCTGGACGGTCGTGTAGTTGCCGGAACCGTCCTTGGCCACGACGACGTTCGCCGCCGCGGCCTCGGCGGCCGGGGCGATCAGCGACGCTCCCGCCACCACCGACGCGACGAGCAGGGTCTTGAACATGGCGCCTCCACGGTGGAACGCGCCGGGGGTATCGGACGGCGGCCGGCACCCCCGGCGCGGGTCGGTTACTGGTAGGTGATGTTGGCCGCGGTGTAGAGGCAGTTCGTCGAGTCCGGGCCGCTGCCGATCTTCGTCGGCTCGCCGCTGGTGACGCCCTTGTACTTCTCGCAGGGCACGATCTTGCGGCTGGAATCCCCGACGATGGTGATCCGGGTCAGCTTGGCGGTGTCACCGTAGTTGGTGTTGATGCCGACCAGCGTCTTGCCGGGCACGGTGGCGGTGACGTTGTCCACGACGACGTTGCGCTTGTACTGCGTCTTGCAGTTGCCGCAGGAGCGGTACAGCTTGCCGAAGTCGTTGACCTGGAAGTTGCGGATGTACATCGTGCCGGGGCCGTTGTGCTGGAACACCTTGTCCGAGGCCTTGCGCGCGCCGCCGCCGTCGATGGTCATCGTCTGCGAGGCGGAGGTGCCCTTGAAGGTCGCGGCGTCTTCGCCGACGTCCTCCCACCAGACGTTGAGCAGCGTGCAGGTGCCGAGGCAGTGCACGCCGTCGGCGGCGGGGCTGCCCAGGACGACGTTCTTCAGCGTGGTGCCGTTGGCCAGCTGGAACAGCGGGCTCTGGCCTTCGTCCTGGCCGCCGCTGCCGAGGTCGCCGGTGCCGTAGAACCGCTTGAGCCCGCCGTCGTAGGTGCCGCTGGTGACCTTGATCGTCGCGCCCACCGGCACGCTGCCGCTCGGGGTCGGCCACGACGCGGCCGACGCGGTGGCGCCCGTGCCGACCGCCGCCGAAACGGCGAGCGCGGCGACCGCCACCACCCGGATGATCCGGGACATCGTTGGAGGAACCATTCATCACTCCCTGGTCTCGTGCGTTCAATCGGCGCTGATGGAAAACGTCCGACCGGGTTGTGAAAGCGCTTTCTCGATCCCGAGTTTCGGGTTGCGGACAGGCCGTGTCAATGTCGTTCGCCGCAGCGGCACGCATGTCGCCCGGATGGTCGCCGCCGGCGCGCGTTTTCAGAAAACGCCGAAACTGTCGAAGGTCAGCGGCCGGGCCCGGCGGCCGTCAGGACCAGTGCCGGAACGGCCCAGGTGGGATCGAGGCGTTCGACGAGGGTCGGCGTCCAGCCCACGTCCGGACCCAGGTCCGGGTCGTTCGCCGCGTTGTATTCGGCCAGCAGGTCGACCGCGCGCGGCCACCGGGTGCCCTGGGCGACCAGCGTCCCGGTCGCGTGCAGCACGGTTCCCTTCCAGTAGTGCACCAGCTGGCCCAGCGGCAGCCCGGCCGGGATCCGGAAGAAGTTGTTCTCCGCGTGGATCCGGGACTCCACGCCCACGCCGAGCGAATACGTGTAGGCGGCCGGGTCCTCGATCGAGTAGAGGTTGTCGTAGACGTGCACCTGGCCGTACCGCACCCGCGGCGCGCGCTGCCCGATCTCGGAGAACAGGTTGTGGTGCACGGTGACCCGCAGCTTGCCGACGTCGTAGGTGGGCTTGTCGGTGTTGCCGATCAGCATGGTCTTGTCGTGGTCGTGCAGCCGGTTGTAGGACACCGTGACCAGGTCGGCGCCGTTGACGATGTCGAGCAGGCCGTCGTGGACCTCGTACTTGCGCCCGAAGTAGGTGGGCTGCCGGTCGTTCCCGCCGTCGCTGAACTCGTTGTGGTCCACCCAGACGTGCGTGGCGCCGGCCAGGTCGAGGTTGTCGTACTCGGAGTTCCAGTTGCCGTCGGCGGTGTCCAGGGGGTCCCACTGCGGGAAGCAGTCGTGGGCGTCGGAGAAGTGCAGGTTCCGCAGGATGACGTTGTCGCCGGTGACGCGCAGGGTGAGCCCGTGCAGCGTGGCGTCGCGCCCGAGGCCGACGATCGTGGTGTTCGGGCCGACGTCGAGGACGACCTGCTTCGCCTGGTTGGCCTGTGACCGCTCGCGCGCTTCTTCCAGCGGCCCGGACGGCGGCACTCGCCCCCAGGTGGCCGGGTCGTACGCCGCCAGGTAGGCCGGAAGGCTGTACGCCGGATCGGCGAAACTTTCACAGCTCATCGGCCGGTCGGCCGCGTCCACATTGCCCTCGACCGTGCTGCGGACGTAGATGATCTTCGGTGCACCGGGGTGCGCGGCCAGCGCGGCCGCGAGTTCCGAGCGCTTGGTCACCGTGTGGATGTCTTCGCGAGCGGCGGCCGAACCGCCGGTGGTGCCGGTGGTCGCGGCCGCCCAGCCGTCGTGGGCGCCGAGGACGACCCGGCCGGGATCGCGGCCGTGGGCTTGGGCGGGTGCCGCGGTGAGCGTCAGTCCGAGCAGGGCGAAGCACCCCGCGAAAGCCTTCCAGCGCATGTCGGCTCTTCCTCTAGTCGGTGTCCGGTCTCCTGAGCACCCGCGCGGCGTGCCGGGCCAGCCCGGCCGCGTCCGGGGCGCCGTCGATGACGACGACGTGGTGGGTCAGGGCCAGCTCCTCGCCCGGTTCGAGCAGCCACGGCCGGTGGTAGGTCGCGGCGAAGCTGACCACGGGGAACGGTTCGGCACGGACGTACCAGGCCGTCGGGTGAGCGGCGTTGTCCGGGCTGTCGGCGAACAGCAGCGTCGAGGTCCGCAGGCTTTCGTCGTGCTGCCCGGTGAAAGCGAGCCAGGGCGCCCGGTGGCCCATCGCGTCGGCCGCGGACTTCCCGTCCGACGTCCGGACCGTGCCGCCGACGAACGAGCGCGGCCCGCGCCAGAACAGGCCGCCGTAGCCGGCCGTGTCCCGGCCCTCGGTGACCGGGCTCCCCCAGCGCAGCTCGTGACCGCTGGTGTTGCGCAGCCGGCTGGACCAGGTGAGCGTCCAGTGCCCGCCGCGCAGCGAGACGTCGCCGAACCGCAGCGTCCGGTGTTCGGTGAGCCAGCGCCGTCCGGCCGCGGTGCGCCAGGCCAGCTCGTGCCGCAGCTCGCAGTGCCCGGCGGCTTCGTCGACGCTCTCCCAGCGGACGTGGCCGATGGTCCCGTTGTTGTCGAGCGGGGTGTAGCCGCGGCCGCGGACGTAGGTGCGGCCGCCCCAGAAGTTCTCGCCCGAGAGGTGGGCCATGGTGAACTGCAGGCCGTTGTGCCAGGTGTGGTCGTGCGGCCGGACGGCGGTCACGACCTCCCCCGCGGTGGTGCGCAGCGGGTGCAGGTACGGCTTGGGCGAGTCCCCGGCCGGCGTCGGCGGCTCGACGACGTACTCGGCCAGGACGACGTCGCCGAGCCGGACGCGCACCCGGCCGTCGGCCCCCTCGGTCGCCTCCGGCGTGCTGTCCCCCACCGCGGCCCGGCTCACGCCGGTTCCCCGATCTCCCCCAGCAGTTCCCCGACGGACACGGGCCGCCCGGTTTCCAGGGACCGGTTCGCGGCCAGCCCGGTGAGCAGGGCCTGCAGGCCGGCGTCGTGGTCGGCCGCGCAGCCGAGCGCGTCCGGTTCGGCGTCGCCGAGCAGCTCCGCGAGCATCCGTTCGTCGCCGCCGCCGTGCCCGTCCCCGAGGAGCCCGTCGAACACGGCTTCCGCCGGTTCCCAGTGCCGTTGCACGGTCAGCCGGGCCCGCGCCCGCTTCGCCACCGGCTCGGCGCCGGCCGCGTACTCGTTCTCCCGGACGTCCAGTTCGAGCCGTCCTTCGCTGCCGGAGAACGCGACGCGGTAGCCCTCCCGCGGCGAGTACGCGTGCAGGTGGTAGTTCAGCACCGCTCCGCCGTGGTGGCGCACGAGCACGGACAGGTCGTCTTCGATGGTGACGCCGGGCCCGAACACGTCCTGGTTGCGGACGTAGCCGTCCTCCCGCTCGGCGTCGTGGTAGAGGGCGCGCAGCTGGGGTGAGGCTTCGAGGTCCAGCGCGAACCGGTCGCCGGCGGTGCGGTGGCCGGTTTTGTCGCCGTAGAAGAACAGCCGGCCCAGCGCGAGGACCGTTTCGGGGCCGGTGCCGAGCCACCAGTTGACGAGGTCGAAGTGGTGGCCGGACTTGTGCACGAGCAGGCCGCCCGAGTTGGCCTTGTCCCGGTGCCAGCGGCGGAAGTAGTCGGCGCCGTGCGCGGTGTCGAGCAGCCAGCTGAACTCGACCGAGCCGATCGCCCCGATCGCCCCGGCGGCCAGGAGTTCCCGCACCCGGCGGTGCACCGGGTTGTACCGGTAATTGAAGGCGACCCGCACCGAACGGCCCGTCTCGCGCCGGGCGGCGAGAATCCGGCGCGCGCCCTCGACGTCGGTCGTCATCGGCTTCTCCGTGACGACGTCGCAGCCGGCCTCCAGCGCGGCGACGACGTAACCGGCGTGCGTGTGGTCCGGGGTGCACACCACGACGACGTCGATGCGTTCCTTCGCCAGCATGGCGGTGAAGTCCTCCGGCCGGTAGCCGGGGATTTCGGTACCGAGCCAGCCGTTGTGGACCCGCATGCGGGTTTCGTTGTGGTCGCAGAAGGCCACGAGCTCGGCCCGCGGCGACGTGGCCAGGGCCCGGGCGAACAGCTGGGCGCGGGAGCCCAGGCCGACGATCGCGTGGCGACGCACCGCCATCACCTCATCTCGTTCAGGCGCGCGTGCCGGCGCCGGTCCAGGGCAGGGCGAGTTCGGAGAAGAGCGCGAGCCGTTCGGCCGCGGTGTCGACGTCCCGGTCCACGCCCGGCACGACGAAGTGCCGTTCGGGCCCGCTGTCCACGGCCCGGACCCACTCGGCGGGCAACGGCAGCGGTTCGGGGGCGTCGCGGACCGCCGCCACCAGCGCGGTGAACGCGCGGGTGGCCGCCAGTGGGGCCAGCAGCGGCTCGCCGTCCCGGACGTGGGCGACGAGGTTGGCCAGCAGGTCCCGGGGTGGCGCGACCGTGCGTCGGCGGCCACCGATGGAGACCAGGTCCGTCTTGTAGTGCCAGCGGATCCGGCCTTCGGTGCCGTGGACCAGCACATACGGCTCGTGGTCGGCCTCCGCGTCGAGGGTGGCGGCGACGACGACGTCCGGAGCCCCGGCGAAGCTCAGCCGCGCGCAGGCGGTGTCGTCGGACTCGATCTCCCGTGCCCGGTACAGTTCCACGGCGATCCGCTCGGGCAGGTCCTCGGCGGTGCCGTTGACCAGCAGGGCGGTCGCGACGGCGTGGGCGAACGGGTTCGTCAGCGCCCCGTCCACGACCGCCTGCCCGCCGACCCGGCGGCGGCCGGCCCACTCGGCGCGGGCGAAGTACCGGTCCCGCCGGATCCACGCCCCGGCGGCGGCGATGCCGGTGACCGTCCCGATCTCGCCGGTTTCGATCGCCGCTCGGACGACGGGGACGGCGGCGGAGCCGAAGCTCTGGAAGCCGGTCTGACAGGCGCGGCCGCGGGCCAGCTCGGCCAGTTCGCCGAAGGCCGCGAGGTCGAGCACCGGCGGTTTCTCGACGAGCAGGTGGCACCCGGCGGTGAGTGCGAGCTTCGCCAGGGGCAGGTGGGTGTGCGGCGGGGTGGCCACCACGGCGATGTCCGGGGTGGTGCGGGCGAGCAGTTCGGCCGCGTCCCGGGTGATGACGGCGCCTTCGGGGAGCAGCGCACGAGCCTCCGGCGACGGCTCGCGGATGTCGCACGCCCCGGCGAGCACGAGTTCGCCGCGGTCGTGCAGGGCGCGGGCCCGGCGCAGGTGCTGGCCCGCGTAGCCGGCCATGCCGAAGACGACGACGTCCGGCGTCATCGGCGGCCACCGGTCGCGACGGCGGCCAGGGCGAGCGGCCCGGCCACCACGAGGGCGAGGATCGGCAGCATCCAGACGAGCAGGACGGCGATCCCGAGGGCCGCGGCGAGGAGCACGGCGTTCCTGGGGTCGGCGGCGGTTTCCCGGGCGGCGGTCGACATCGCCCGGCGCCAGGCCGGGCCCCCGGTCGCCACCAGCTCGCACGTCCGCACCGCGACCACCACCCCGATCACCGCCAGCACCCACAGCGCCGGTTTCAGCACCCCCGCCCCGGGCATCGACGCCACCACCTCGAGGTCCACCGCGAACACCACCACCGCCGCCACGCACCCCAGCCCGAAGAGCACCCCGCCCCGCGCGGCCTCGCGGAAGTCCGCCCAGAACGTCGTCCACAGTGGACTTCCCACGTCCCGGCGGGTGCGGTCGAGGACCCGGCAGCCCGCCACCAGCGCCGGAGCCGCCGTCACCACCGGGACCGACGCCAGCGCGACCAGCAGCCCCGCCAGCAGGCAGTCCGAGAAGTCGCCGAGCCCGGTTCGCCACTGCGTTCGCATCACTTCACCCCTTCAGGCCGCTGGTGCTGACGCCTTCCACCAGCAGCCGCTGGAAGGCGAGGAAGAACAGCACGATCGGGACCAGCGCGAGCGCGGACATCGCGAACATCGCGCCGAAGTTCGACTCGCTGCTGGTGTCCACGAACAGCCGCAGCCCCAGCGGCACGGTGAACTTCTCCGTGTCGTTCAGGTACACCATCTGCGTGAAGAAGTCGTTCCACGTCCAGATGAACGTGAAGATCGACGTCGTCACCAGCGCCGGTTTCGACAGCGGCAGCACCACGTGCCAGAACGTGCGGTAGACCGAGCAGCCGTCGATGATCGCCGCTTCGTCGAGCTCGCGCGGGATCCCCCGCATGAACTGGACGATCAGGAACACGAAGAACGCCTCGGTCGCCAGCAGCTTCGGCAGGATCAGCGGCACGAACGTGTTCACCAGGCCGGCCTGCTGGAAGATCACGTACTGCGGGATCAGCGTGACGTGGTAGGGCAGCATCAACGTCGTGATCATGAACGCGAACAGCGCGCCCCGGAACCGGAACTTCAGCCGGGCGAAGGCGAACGCGGCCAGCGAGCACGACAGCACGTTCGCCGCCACCGACAGGCCGGCCACCAGGAACGAGTTGAGGAAGAAGCGGCCGAACCCGACGTCCGCCGCGCCCTCCCAGCCCTTCGAGTAGCCGTCGAAGACGAACCGGGTCGGCAGCAGCGCGAGCCGGGACAGGATCTCGTCCGGCGGCTTGACCGACGCGAACGCCAGCCACACCAGCGGGTACAGCACGATCGCGACGATGACCAGGCACAGCACGTGCCAGCCCGCCGAGCGGGCGCTCCGCGGCAGGACCGTCATTTCCGGTCCTCCGCGTCGTCGTAGAAGACCCACAGCTTCGCGGTGCGGAACACGACGGCCGTCACGATCGCGATGACCACCAGCAGCACCCACGCCATCGCCGACGCGTAGCCCATCCGGAAGTCCTGGAAGCCGACCTCGAACAGGTAGAGCGTGTAGAACAGGTCCGCGTCGGCCGGGCCGCCGCGGCCGCCGCCGATGACGAACGCCGGGGTGAACGCCTGGAAGGCGTGGATCGCCTCCATCACCAGGTTGAAGAAGATCACCGGCGAGAGCATGGGCAGCGTGATGTGCCGGAACCGGCGGAACGCGCCCGCGCCGTCGATCGCGGCCGCCTCGTGCAGTTCCGCCGGGATCTGCTTGAGCCCGGCCAGGAAGATCACCATCGGCGCGCCGAACTGCCAGACGCCCAGCAGCACGATCGAGGCGAGGCTGAACTGCGGGTCGTCGACCCAGCTCGGCGTGTGCCAGCCGAAGAAGGCGAGGACCTCGTTCACCGGGCCGCCGCCCATGAACAGCGCCCGCCACACCAGCGCCGCCGCGACGCTCGCGCCGAGCAGCGAAGGCGCGTAGAACGCCGCTCGGTAGAAGCCGTTGGCGCCGCGGCGGGTGTTGAGCAGCATCGCCACCAACAGGGACACCGCCAGCTTCAGCGGCACCGAAACCAGCACGTAGATCAGCGTGACCTTGACCGACTGCAGGTAGCGGTCGTCGCCGGTGAACATGTGCGCGAAGTTGCCGAACCCGACCCACTCCGGCGAGGTGAACAGGTCGTAGTCGGTGAACGACAGGTACAGCGAGACCACCATCGGGCCGATGGTCAGCGCCACCGCGCCGAGCAGCCACGGCGTGAGGAAGGCGAACGCCTCCGGCTGGCTCTTGCGGCGGCGCCCGGCCGGACGGCCCCGGCGGCCGCGCGCGGCGGGCGCCGGGGGCGCGACCGGCGGGTCCGGCGTGCGCAGGGTCGTCATCGGCTAGGACAGTCCCTTCTGGGCTTCGGTCATGAACCGGTTGACCGCGTCGTCGATGCTCATCCGGCCGAACGCGACCTCTTCGTACGTGCGCTGCAGCAGCTTCTGGATCGCCCCGGCCCCCTTCGGCGGCACCGGCGGCGCGGCCCCGAGCTTCGGCTCGAGCGCGGCTTCGTAGTCGTAGAGCGTCTTGTCGTTGCCCTTCGCCGACGACGCCAGCTGCGCGCGGACCTTGAGGTTCGGGGCGAGCCCGCGGTCGGTGCCGACGATCTTGCCGACCTCGGGATCGTTGATCAGGAAGTCGACGAGCTTCGCGGCGGCCTCCTGCTGCTGGCTGCGCGCGGACACGGCGAGGAACATCGACGGCCGCCGGTACTGCCCGGTGTCGCCGTTCGCGCCGGTCGGGTACGGCGCCACGTTGAGCGGCTTGCCGTTCGCCTTCTGGTAGGCCGGCAGGAGGTTGTCGTAGGCGAACTCCGAGCTGGTCAGCTTCTTGCCCAGCGGGGACTGCTCGGGCGAGGTGTTGTAGGACGCCGTGACGTCGGCGGGCGAGGCGGCCTTGGTGTCGCGGAACTTGCTCGCCAGCTGCCAGTAGCCGCGCAGGTCGTCGGCGGTGAAGCCGAGCTTGCCCTCGGGGGTGTAGAACTGCTTGCCCTGCTGGCGCAGCCAGATCTCCAGCGTGGTGTCGAGGATGCCGAAATCGGTCACCCCGCGCGCCGGGCCCGCCGTGCCGGCCTTCCGGGCCACCTCGGCGTAGGCGTCCCAGGTCATCCCCTTCGCCGGGTCACCGCCGGCCGCGGTGAACGCGGCCGGGTCGTAGATCATCGCCGGGGTGTTCTGCGCCCACGGAACCGCGTAGCGCTTGCCCTGGTAGACGCCGGTGGCGGCCAGCTCCGGGTTGACGTCGGCGAGCGAGATCGCCTTGCCCGCACCGGAGTTCAGGTCGGCCAGGACGTTGCGGCCGCCGTATTCGGCCAGGTAGCGGCTGTCGACGTTGAGCACGTCCGGCGGCTTGCCCCCGGCCGTCTGCGTCGCCAGCTTCTCCCAGTAGGCCGCGTACGCCGAGAACGACGTCTGCACCTTGATGCTCGGGTTCTTCTGCTGGAAGAGCTCGACGGCCTTCTTCGTGAGGTTCGCCCGCCCTTCGCTGCCCCACCACACGAAGTTGATGGTCACGTTCCCGCCGCCACCGGAGTCCGAGCCGCAGGCGGCCACCCCGGTCAGCAGCAGCGGGACCACCACGGCCAGCGCGGCGACACCCCGCCTCTTGTTCCTGCGCTCAGTTGTCCGCCCCATCGAACTCTCCGTCCTCAGCGTGTCAGCACTTTTCTGAAAACGCTGTCAGCGCGCTCACGGTAGGCAGTGCGCTCCATCGGTGTCAACGGGCAAATGGTGGCAATACCCCTTGTGCACCAACGCTTTCACGGTTCAGCGGGCACGCTGAGAAAGCGCTTACAGCACCGGTGGCGACAACCGGGCTGCCAGCGCTGGAGCGCACCGGCCGGGTTATCCGGTGCGTTCGGCGGCCGCGCCGCCCGTCCGGCGGCGTGCGGCACTCGCCCACGGGACGCCGATTTCCGAGAACAGCGCCAGCCGGTCCGCGGCGACGGCGACCTCTTCGCCGATCCCGCGCACGACCGGGTGCCGGCTCGCCCCTTCGCCGACCGTGCGGATCCAGCCTGCCGGGATCCGCGACGGCGACGGCGCGTCCCGCACCGCCTCGACCACCGAGGCGAACGCCCGGGTCCCGGACAGCGGCGCGAGCAGCGGCACGCCGTCCGGGTCGAGGTGGTGGGCGATCAGGTTGCGCAGCAGGTCGGCCGGTTCGCCGAGGTGGCACCGCTCGTCGTCGATCTCGAGGCGGTGGCTCTTGTACCAGAACTTCGCGCGCGCCCGCTCGCCGTGCACGACGACGTAGGGCTCGTGGTCCTGTTCGGCGCACAGCGAAGCGGCGACGACGATCTCGGGCCCGTCCGCGAACCGGATCCGCAGGCAGGCGGTGTCGTCGGCTTCGATGTCCCGGGTGCCGTAGAGCTCGAGGGCGATCTCCGCCGGGTCGCGCCCGGCGACCCCGCCGACCAGGAGCGCGGTGGCCACGGCGTGGGAGAACGGGTTGGTCAGGGCGCCGTCGACGACGGCCTCGCCGTCGAGCCAGCGCCGGCCGGCCCACGGGTTGCGGCGGTAGTAGGCGTCGGTGCGGATCCACGCCCCGGCCGCGCCGACGCCTGCTACCGCGCCGAGCTTGCCGTCGGCGATCGCGGCCCGCAGGACCGGCAGCACCGGGGAACCGAAGCTCTGAAACCCGGTCTGGCAGGCCGCGCCGGTCTCCGCGGCCAGCCGCGACAGCGTGGTGAAGCCGTCGAGGTCGAGCACCGGCGGGGTCTCCAGCAGCAGGTCGCTGCCCGCCCGCAGCACGGCGGCGCCGACCTGGACGTGCGCGTGCGGCGGCGTCGCGACGACGGTGATGCCGGGGCGGCAGCGGCGGAGCAGGTCTTCGACACTCGGGTGTGCGGTGCCGCCGGCCGGCAGCAGCGCCCCGGCGGCGGCCGACGGCGGCCGGACATCGGCCATGCCGGCGAACCGGACCAGTCCTTCGTCGTGCAGGATCCGCGCGCGGTGCAGGTAGCTGAAGGCGTAGCCGGACGTGCCGACGACCGCCAGCCTCGGCGGGTCCGCCACGGTGCGGCTCCGGCTCCCCGACATGGATCTCCGATCGGCGGGCACCGGTGGACGGCCCGCGCGGGACTGACGAATGGGGTCAGGCTTTCGGGAGAAACTTCCGGTCGCCACCGTAGGGTGTGCGCGACAAACGTGTCAATCATCAGGACCGCGGCGTCGAAATCATCGAACATTCGATGGTCCGGATGGACCTGCGGTTTTCGAGATAGCGCTTACTGGAATAGACCAGCTCGGCCTGCAAGTCGCGGGAACGGTTTGCAGGATTTGTTGACAACGCTCGCGGCCGTTTCCATGATGTTGCTCGGAGCCTGCCGAGGAGTTGCCGTGACCGTGACCATTCACGACGTCGCCCGCCGGGCCAACGTGTCGATCTCGACCGTCTCGCGCGCGTTCACGTCCCCGGACCTGGTCCGGCAGCAGACGCGCACTCGGGTGCTGGCCGCGGCTCACGAGCTGGGTTACCACGCGGCCGGCACGCCGCAGCCGGGACCGGCGGCGCGCACCGGGCACATCGGGATCGTCGTCTCCGACCTGGGCAACCCGTTCTTCACCGGGGTGCTCAACGGGGTCCAGGCCCGCGCCCGGCAGGACGACATCGCGGTGCTGTTCGCCAACAGCGACGAGGACCCGGCGATGGAGCAGAACCTCGTGCGCCGGATGGCCAAGCAGGTCGACGGCGTCGTACTGTGCAGCCCGAGCATGACCGACGACCAGCTGCGCGCGCTGGCCGGCCAGACGACCCTGGTGCTGCTCAACCGGGAGGTGCCGGGGATCCCGTCGATCGTGATGGACGCCGCGGACGGCATGCGCCAGGCGATCGAGCACCTGGCCGCGCTCGGCCACCGCCGCTGCGCCTACCTGGGCGGGCCGCGGGCGTCGTGGGCGAACCGCGCCCGCAAGCAGGGCCTGGCGGAGACCGCGCAGAAGCACGGCACGGACGTCGTCGAGTTCGGCCCGTTCCCGCCGGTGTTCGAGGGTGGCCTGCAGGGCGCGGACCTGGCGCTGGCGGCGGACGTGACGGCGATCGTCGCCTACAACGACCTGGTCGCCTTCGGCGCGCTGGCGCGGCTGAACGCCCGCGGTGTGCCGGTGCCGGACGAGATCAGCCTGGTGGGCTTCGACGACCTGGTGTTCGCGGCGATCTCGGCGCCCCCGCTGACGACGATCGCGATGCCGACCGAGGCGGCGGGCCGTGCGGCGGTGACGATCCTGCTGGGCCTGCTCGACGGCGAGGCCGACGAGCACACGGCTCAGGTGCTGGACACGCACCTGATCGTGCGCGCCACCACGGCCCCGCCCTCGGGTTAGCCCCCGAAGACGTTGCGGTCCAGGAACGGGTTGCGGAACTTGCCCTGCGGATCCAGTTTCCCGGCCAGCGCCCGGAACTCCGCCAGCCGCGGGTACTCCCCCGGGACGCCGTGGAAGAGCTTGCCCCAGTGCGGGCGCGCCCCGAACGGGGCCAGCCGCTCCTCGAGCACCGGCAGCACCGCCTCGACCTCCGGCTGCCGCGGCTGCCAGGTGAAGTGCAGGGCCACCCGGTCGCCGCCGTGGCAGGGGCTGAGCCACAGGTCGTCGCCCGCGATCGCGCGGATCTCCGAGACCAGCAGCAGCGGCGCGACGAGGCCGCCGATTTCGCGGACTGCGCGGATCGCGGCGGTGGCCGCGCCGTAGGGCACGAAGTACTCCGACTGCAGCTCGTCCCCGACGCTCGGGGTGAACGCCAGCGCGAAGTGCGGCAGCCGCTCGTGCCACGGACCCGGCACCCCCTGCTGGGGCGTGCAGTTGTCCGCGGGGATGCCGGCGGCGTGCGCCGGGTGGCGCGGCCCGTCCGCCGGGACCGCGCCGAACAGGCCGGTGCGCCCGGTGCCTTCGCGGCTCTTGACCCACACCTGGTCGATCCGGTCGTTCGCCCAGTTCGTGAACATGCTGACGCTGTAGCCGGCGTCTTCGATCTCGTCGAAATGCGTGTCCGCGGCTTCCCACGGCAGGTCGTCGAACACGTCCTGCCGGACGTCGAACGTGGGGACCACGTCGAGCGTCAGCCGGGTGACGACGCCGACCGCGCCGAGGCTCACGACCAGGCCAGGGAACTCCGTGTCGGCGCGCGTGAACGTCTTCAGCGAGCCGTCGGCGGTGACCAGCTCGATCCCGGACACCGCCGCGGCGAGGCCGGGCTGCCGCCGCCCGGAGCCGTGGGTGCCGGTCGCGACGCTGCCCGCCACGGTGATGTGCGGCAGCGACGCAAGGTTCGGCAGCGCGAAGCCCGCGTCGTGCAGTTGCTGCGCGAAGTCGCCGTAGCGGGCCGATCCGCCGACCGTCACCGTGCCGTCGCCGATCTCGACACCCATGTCGAGCGCGTGCAGGTCCAGCAGGAGCCCGCCCGGGGAGTCCGCGATCGTGTTGAAGCAGTGCCGGCTCCCGAGGGCCTTGACGTGCGTCGCGCCGGCGACGGCGTCCTGGACCTCGGCGACGGTCCGCGGGGTCGTCACCGCGTCCGCGCCGTAAGTGAGGTTCCCGGCCCAGTTCGATTCGCCCACCCGTTGTGTCCTTCCGCCGTCCTGGATCGCTTCCGACCCTACGCGGCCGCCGCGCGCCAGAAGTCCCGCATCCAGCCGGGCGGCACGGGGTTGTCCTCGCCGACCTGGGTGAGCAGGACGGCCACGGTGCCGGTGGTGGGGACGACGTGCGCGGTGGTGCCGGTGCCGCCGACCCACCCGTACCGGCCCGGGACGTGCCACGGCTCGGTGGCGGCGATGTCCACCGAGCCGCCCATCCCCCAGCCCTGGCCTTCGAGGAAGAGCGCGCCGATCTCGCGGTGCGCCGGGGTGGTGTGGTCGGTCGTCATCAACCGGACGGCCTCGGGAGTGAGCACGCCCGCGCCCCCGCTCAGCAGCATCCGGCCGAACGCGACCCAGTCGCCCGCCGTCCCGGCGAGGCCGCCGCTGCCGAGCGGCAGCGCGGGCATCGTGCGCCACTGGCCGTCCGGCGGATCGGCGAGCACCAGCCCGCCGGCGGTCTTCTTGGAGAAGGCGGTGGACCGGGCGGGCTCGGCCACGAAACCCGTGTCGGTCATGCCCAGCGGGGCGAAGATCCGTTCGGCGAGGAACTCCGGGAAGGACTGCCCGGACGCGCGGGCGACGAGCAGGCCCTGGAGCACCGAACACGTGTCGTACAGCCAGGATTCCCCCGGCTGGTGGGCCAGGGGCACTTCGGCGAGCCGCGCGAGCCAGACGTCGGGCTCGGGGAAGGTCTGCACCTCGCGGCCGTCACCCTGCACCGGGAGCAGCGCCTGCACGGCCGGGAGTGTGAAGTCCGACGGGAAGCCCCAGCCGGCCTGGCCGGTCAGCACGTCGAACACCGTGATCGGCCGCTTCGCCGGGACGACGTCGTCGAGCGGGCTCGACGGGGTGCGGACGACCTTCGGTTCGGCCAGCTCGGGCAGCCAGCGGCCGATCGGGTCGTCGAGGGCGAGCGTGCCGCCGTCCACCAGCACCAGCAGCGCGGCCGCGGTGATCGGCTTGGTGATGGAGGCGATGCGGAACAGCGTGTCCTCGGCCATCGGGCGGCTGCCCTCGACGTCGACCGAGCCGGCGGCCACGACCTCCCGCCGGCCACCGGTGTCCACGATCGCCACCGCGCCGGGCAGCGTGCCGGCGTCGACGTGGCGTTGCAGGGTCTCGCGCAGGCTCATCATCCTCCCCAGGGTCGGTCCGACCCTAGTTCAGCGGGCCGGGATGATCGCCTGGTGGGTGCCGGCGAGGCCGTGCGGGCTGAGCAGGCGGCCCATCCGCTTCGGCATCCGCAGCGTGATCGCGCGGTCGAGAACGCGCGCCCCGGGCGCCGCTTCCGCCAGCCGCGTCTCGTAACCCGTGCAGTCGGCCGGCACCCGCAGCCACGCCGAGACGACGAGGTTGCCCTCCCCCACCACCGCGGCCGAAAGCCGGGTCTCCGGCAGCTGTGCGATCGCCGTGCCGGCGCGGTCGAGCTCCGTCGGGTGGACGTCGAGGCGGTAGCCGGCGATCACCGGCCAGCCGGCCGGGACGTGCGCGAGGTCGCAGCGGAAGTCGAGTTCGTGGTTGCGCAGCATCCGGGCGAGGGTGCGCCGCACCGCCGACTCGCTCATCCCGCAGTCGCGGGCCAGCACGGCGTAACTGCGCCGGCCGTCCTCGCCCAGGGACTCCACCAGCGCGCGCAGGTCCCGGTCGTTCCACTGCTGCGGGACGACCAGCCGGGCCTGCACGGCGGTGTCGTCGAGCACCGCCCGCTGCTCCGGGGCGAGCGCGTCGACCAGCCAGCCGCTGCCCTCGCGGTAGACGCGGGTCGCGACGGCGAACCGGACCTCCCGCACCCCGGGCAGGGTGCCGATGCGGCCGGTGACCAGGGCGTCCAGCGCGTCGAGGTCGCGGGCGGCCAGGCCGAGGAACAACGCGAACCGGCTGGTGGTGCGCTCGACGCTGAACACCGACGGCCAGCCGCAGAGCTCGCGTGTCAAGGCACTCAGCGCGTCCGGGCGGCACGCGAGGTCGACGTAGCCGACGGTGGTCGTCGGCGGCGTCGAGTACGCGGTGAGCCAGGCCAGCCCGGCCGCCTGCAGCCGTTCCCAGCGGCGGGCGGCCGTCGTCGCGTCGGTGCCGACGGCGGCGGCGATGCGGGTCCACGGCGCCCGCGGGTCGCGCTGCAGCGCCTCCACCAGCGCGAGGTCCGACGCGCTCAACCCCGGGCGCGCCGCTTCCGGCGGCGCACCGGGCGAAACGGGCATGGCGCATTGTGACCTGATCATGACCGGCTGCCAAGGGGCCGTCGGACTCCCCCGGCGGCCCCTCGTCGTCCTTCCGTCGTCGTCCTACCGCCGCCGCAGCCGCGGCACCGCGGCCGCACCCGCGACCAGCACGAGGACGCCGCCGAGCACGAACGGCAACGCGGGCACGTCACCGGGATCCGCGGCGGGCACCGCGCGTTCCCGGCCGCCGTAGCCGCCGCCCGCGCCGTCGCGGTCGTAGGCCGAGCCCGGCAGCTTGTCCGCGTACCGCTGGTGCAGCGCGGCGCGGTAGTCGGCCAGGGACAGCTTCGTGCCCGCGGCGAGGCCGGTGACCGAGCCGTCCAGGACGGTCACGGCGTCGCCGTGCACCGCGTACCAGGCGTTGACCTGCGGTTCGTGCAGGAGGTAGCCGCCGGCCGCGGCCTGGGCGTACTGCCGCTCGTAGTCGCCGGACGCGACGTTGACGACGGTCCAGGCCGGGCCTTGGCGCTCCGCCCAGACGGTCGCGGCGGTGCCGTCGCCGGTCTTCGCCGGGACGGCGACGTAGGCGAGCGCGGCGGGGACGTCCGACTTCCCGGCGACGAACGCCGCGGTCGGCTCGTAGACCGGGACCTGCGTGCGCGGGTCGGCCGTCTGCTGCGCCGTGGCCGCGTGGCTGCCGGGGAACTTGGTCTTCGCGAGGCGGCCGAGGGTGTCCGGGCCGCCGGTGACCTGCCCGATGGCGGCGGTGTCGGCGGCGGTCGGCGCGCCCGCGGGCCCGCTCGCCGCGCTCGCGGCGCCGTCCGTGGTGAGCATCGCGGCGCCGGCCAGCACGGCCACGCCCATCGCTTTCCGCAGCATGCTCATCCCTCGATCCCGTACAGCGTGTGGGTCCACTGGAACTGGTTGTTCGAGCGGTAGGTGTCGTAGTTCATCGAGTTGTAGCGGCTGTTGTTCGGCCACGGGTCGCCGTATTCGACGCGGGTGGCGCCGCCGGAATTGTCATATCCGTAGAGCACGTGCATGTGGCCGCCGCCGGACCGCCAGCCGATGCGCGTGCCGACCGGTTTTCCGGCGTCGATCTGGCTTTTGACGCCGGTGAAGGAAAGCGTCTGGCCGCCCGAGTTGTACGACCCGACGTTCGTGAAACCGAGGTAGCGGAACACGCGCTGCTGGTCGGACAGGTAGCCCTGGTTGTTCGCGCAGTCGCTGCCGGACTCGTTGTGCGCGATCTGGCAGAACCGGGTCTGGGTCAGGGAGTATCCCCAGAAGGCGGCGATGGTGTTGCCGCTGGCGTCCCAGCACCACTGGTCTTTCTGCTGGGCCTGCATGGTGATCCCGAGATCGGTCCGGGCCGCGGCCGCGGCGGCCGGCGCCTGCAGCGCAACGGCCGCGACCGAGAGCGCGGCGAGTCCACACAGGACTCGTGAGGTGGTTTTCACGAAGTGCTCCTCCAGCCGGTGACGATTCGACGTGGTGGCACGGAATACTCCGCGCCCGGCACGGTGATCCGGTACCTACCAAGGGAGGATTGCGTTGACGGGAAACGATTCGGGCGGATCCCGGCAGCTCCGGGACGCCGGATTCCGGCATCGGCTCGGGGCCGCCGGACGGATTCCGGCGGCCCCTGCTTCGCGCCCCGGTCAGGACACGGTCGTCGTGCCGAGGACGGCGTCCTGGTCAGGTGGGTCGAGCGTCAGGGCGACGTCGAACTCGCCGAGGCTGCTGTCGGTGACGACGTGCGTGCTCGCGGCGGCGTCGACGCTGCTGGTCGCCTCGCCGGCCGGGGTGCCGGCCGGGACGGTGAAGTCGACCTGCCCGACGGCGGTGAACTTCAGGCTGCCTTCGGCGGGCACCGGCGTCTCGGGGATCGGCAGTTCGACCGGGATCGCGACGGACTGGCCGCCGACCGCGACGTTCACCCGGGACTTGATTGAACCGGAAAGCCGGGTGGCGCCGACCAGGCGGAGGCCGTCGCCGGCGGCCTGGCCGGCGTCGACGTCGAGGCTGAACGGCACCGAAATCGTGCTGCCCGCGGTCGTGGCCGCCGGGATGTCGGCCTTGACCACCACGGCGACCTGCTGGTCACCGATCAGCGGGAACCCGCCCCGGTAGGTGAGCGACTTTTCGGCGGCCGCGGCCGGTCCGGCGGAAACAATGGCGAGCGCGGCGGCCAGCAGCGCGGCAACGCCGATTCCACGGGTTTTCCGCATTTGTTCGTCCTTTCCTCGTCGGGCTTCGGATACTAGGTGGAAAACTTCCCAACCGGCCACGACTGTTTTCGGTTGCGGAAAATTTGTCACGGGCGTCGGTCCTCGCCGTCGCGGTTTTTGTCATTCGCCCGCGCGAGAGCGGCGGTGTAGTGCCGGTGTAGCGGCGCGGCGCAGGGTTCTCGTCGCCGGGCCGCCCGCCCGGCCTACTGAGGGAGAAACCATGCGCATGATCTGCCAGGCGGCCGCGCTCTCGGCCGCCCTGCTCTTCGGCGGCGCGACCGTCGCCTCGGCCGCCGTCGCCCCGTCGGAGGTCTACGCGGAGGTGACCGCCGCCGACATCGCCGACCCGGGCGCGGTGATCACCGACTCGGCGGCCGACCTCGCCGCGGCGCGGACCGCGAACCAGGCGATCGCCTGGTTCTCCAGCCGCAACGGCAGCACCGCGTACCAGGGCTACTGCGAAAAGGCGGTGCGCCTGGCGTGGGACCGCGTGACGCACCACGCGAGCGCGATCGACCACTGGCGGTCGTCCGACGGCGCCCGCCACACGACGGGCACCCCGCCGCGCGGAGCGTTCGTGTTCTGGAACATCTCGGCCTACGGCCACGTCGGCATCGCCGACGGAAGCGGCGGCGTCTGGGCGACGAGCGTCAACGGCGCCATCGGCCACGCCCGCCAGGGCTACTTCGCCAACTACCTCGGCTGGAAGCCGGGCAACAGCAACTGAGGTCCGGGGTCGGGTCGGCGGCGGCGCTCCGCGCCGCCGCCTCACCGTGTCGCCCCTCCAATCACGCGAAATGCCCCTCCAGTCACGCGAGTTCCGGCCCCGATCACGCGAGTTCCGGCCTCGATCACGCGAGTTCGGGTGCCGGTCACGCGAATTCGGGGCTCAATCACGCGAGTTCCGGCTTTGGTCACGCCCGGGCGGTCGCGGAAATTCGCCCGGAACCCGTGCCAGTCGCCGATGAAGCCGCGTCGGCTCGCGTGCCCCGACGGTCGGCTGGCGTGCCTAGGCAGCCAGCCCGCGTACCCCGGCGGTCGGCTTGCGTGCCTGGGCGGTCCGACCACTGCGGGCCGGGCTCAGGTGCGGGCCGCCGAAGGAGTTCTCCGGCGCTGGACCTGCTCCAGCAGCGCCAGGCCCGTTGTCTCGCCCTGGTGGTTGCCCGTCTCGCGGAACACCCGCAACGCCCGGTCGCACACCCCGCGCGCCTGGATCGGCTCGCCCGCCTCCAGCAGCGTCTGGCCGATCCCCAGCAACGCGTACGCGCTGCACCTCTCGTCGTCCAGTTCCTCCAGGATGCTCAACGCCAACCTCAAGCACGTCAACGACTCCGGGAGCCGGCCCGTGTCGCGGTGCAAGGTGCCCAGTTCCGTCAGGACCTTCGCCTCGCGGTGGGCGTCCTCGATCTCGCGCGCCAGTTCACGCGCTCGGTGCAGCCACGTCTCCGCCTCCTCGAACGCCCCCAGCAACGCATACGTCGACCCGATCGAATTGCGCATCTGGGCGACACCGCTGCGATCGTCGGCCCGCTCCAAGCCCGACAGCGCGCGCCGGTAGAAGTCCAGTGCCTCGCGCGGGCGGTCGCGGACCCGGGCCACCGTGCCGAGGCCCGCCACCGCCAACGCCTCGCCGCGGACGTCGCCCAGTTCGGCGAACAGCTCCGCCGAACGCCGCATGTCCTTCGCCGCCGCCTCGTACTCGTCGTGGTACAGGCGGACTTGGCCGAGGCCTCGGCGGAGCACCGCCGCTCCCCTGCGGTTGTCCGCCGCCTCCACCGCCGCCAAGGCCGTCGCGTGACTGCGTCGCCAGTCGTCGTACGCGCCGCGGAGGTCGTAGAACGGGACCGCTGCCGCCGTCAGCTGCCAGGACAATTCGGCCAACCCGGCGTCCGCCGCCAGCTGGACCGCCGCCGCGAGCAGCTTGCGCTCCGCCGTGAACCACGCCAGCGGGTCGGTCACCAAGCGGGCCGGGACCGCGCCGGCAGGGACAGCCGGGCCGGTCATCGCGCCGAACGCCGGTGGCAGGGCCGCCGACGCCGTCTTCGCCAGCGCCAGGAGCACCGACAGGACGCGGGTCAGCGTCTCGCGGCGGGCCGGAAGGGGTTCCTCCGCCAGGAGTTCGCTCGCGTAGCAGCGCAGCAGGTCGTGCAGGCGGTACCGCGGGTGCCCGCTCGCGTCCTGCCCGGTCAGCGACACCAGGTTCGCGTCGACGAGCACGTCGAGGACGTCGTGCGTGCCCGCGCGGTCCAGCAATGCGTCGACCACCCAGCTGGGGAAGTCCTGCGCGCCCAGCACCGCCGACCGGCCGAACGCCGTCCGCGCGGCCGGTGGCAGCTGACGCAGGCTCAGCTCGAAACTCGGCCGGACACCCAGGTCGCCGACGCGCAGCTCGCTCAGCCGGCTCGACTCGTCGGCCAGCCGGTCGTGCAGCGTGCGCAGGCTCCACGCCTGACGTCCGGCCAGCCGCGCGCCCGCGATGCGGATCGCCAGCGGCAGGTACCCGCAACACCGCACGATCGCCGCCGCTTCGGCCGGCTCGCCGACCACCCGGTCGGGCCCGGCCAGCTCGGCCAGCAGCTGCGCGGCCTCCCGCTCGCCGAACACGGGCAGCTCGACGTGCTTCGCGCCGGCCAGCTCGGGCAGCCGGCCGCGGGTCGTCACCAGGACCGCGCACCCGTGGTCCGCAGGCAGCAGCGGACGGACCTGCCCGGCGGTCGCCGCGTCGTCGAGCACCAGCAGCAGGCGACGCCCGGCCAGGCGGGAGCGGAACAGCGCCGCCCGCTGGCCGAGCCCGGCCGGCACGGTGTTCCCGGTGACGCCCAGGGCGTGCAGGAAGTCGGCGAGCACCTCGGCCGGGTCGCGCGGCGCGCCCGTGCCCGCCAGGTCGACGTAGAGCTGGCCGTCCGGGAAGCGGCCCGCGAGGCCGTGGGCGACGTGCATCGCGAGGGCCGTCTTGCCGGTGCCGGGCGCGCCGGTCAGCACGACCGGCGCCGGTCCCGCTCCGAGCGCGGCGGACAGTTCGCGGACGTACTCCTCGCGGCCGGTGAAGTCCGGCAGGTCGGCGGGCAGCTGCCGCACCGGTGCCACCGGGGCGGGGCCGGGCAGCGGCTCACCGGTGAGGATCGCCGCCTGCAGGGCCCGCAGTTCCGGCCCCGGTTCGACGCCGAGTTCGGTGACGAGCCGTTCGCGCGCGGTCGCGTACGCCTGCAGCGCCTCGGCCCGGCGGCCCGCGCCGGTGAGCGCCAGCAGGTACTGCTGCCAGAGCCGTTCGCGGTACGGGTGCTCGGCCAGCAGTACGGTGAGCTCGGCGATCGCCGGGTCGTGCCGGCCCAGCCGGACCTGCAGCGCCAGCCGCTCCTCGACCGCGGCCAGCCGGTTTTCGACGAGCCGGCCGAGCTCGGCGTCCCAGGCGGGCGCGGTCGGCAGGTCTTCCAGGGGGTCGCCGCGCCACAGCGCTTCGGCGTCGGCCAGCAGCGTCAACGCGGTCTCGGGCGCGCCGTCCTTGGCCGCGCGGGCGGCGTCGGCGACGAGCCGGGCGAACCGGTGGGCGTCGACGTCGGCGGGGTCGACCTCCAAGGAGTAACCCGGGTCGTGGGTGCGCACGACGGCGCCCTCGGGCAACAGCCGGCGCAGCCGCCACACGTAGGTCTGCAGGTTCGCGGTGGCCGACGTCGGCGGATCGTGCGGCCACAGGGTGTCGACCAGCTGGCCGGGCGAGACCGTCCGGTTCGCGTTGAGCAACAGGTGCGCGAGCAGGACCCGCTGCTTCGCCCCGCCGAGCGCCAGCGGCTGCCCGCCGACCGTCACGGTCAGTGGTCCGAGCAGGTGAAACCGCACTTCAGGCCCCATCGCGCGCTCCCGTTCCCGCGGCCGCCCCCAGGCGGAACCTCGAAGCCGGACTGTAACCGGACCGCGGCGCTGCCCGTGGGGAATTCGCGGACATCCGAGACATCGAGACGGTGAACGTCACTCGATTGCCGGAGAGTTGCCCGTTCAGCGAGAGTGAGTGTACAGTCACTCACGTGACGAAACGCGGTGCCACCCTCTCCACCTCCGACGCCCGGCGGGACACCGTCGTCGACGCGGCCATCGCCGAATTCGCCCACGGCGGCTACCACAGCACGCCGATCAGCGCGGTGGCCGCTCGCGCCGACATCTCGCCCGCGTACGTCTTCAAGTTGTTCCCCGGCAAGGTTTCCCTGTTCGTCGCCGCGCTGGACCGGTGCTACGAACTCGTCGTGCACGCGCTCTCCAACGGCGCCGCCCGCGTCGAGGGCGCCGACCCCGGGAAGATCCTCCACGAGATGGGCGGCGCGTACGCCGAACTGATCGCCGACCGGAACCTCCTGATGCTGCAGGTGCACGCCCAGTCGGCCGCCGACACCCCCGAGATCGCCGACGCCGTCCGCCGCGGGCTGGCCAAGGTGACCGAGTTCGCCCGCTCGCGCTCCGGCGCGGCCGACGACGAGGTGCAGCGGTTCATCGCCTACGGCCAGCTCTGCCACCTGGTCGCCACCCTCGACCTGGACGAGCACGCCGGCGAGTGGGCCGCCGTGCTGTCCGCCGGCATCCGCCACTGAAAACCCGGCCCCACCTCGGGGCTTTTTTCTCGCCCGTCGAGTGATTGACCAGTCACTCACGCCACGAAAGGAATTCCCGTGACCGTCACCGAAATCGTCCTCCCCGGCATCGTCGAGCCGGACGGCCTGCGCGTCGAACACCGTGCGCTCCCCCGGCCCGCCGCCGGGGAAGCCCTCGTCCGCGTCGAAGCCACCGGCGTCTCTTTCGCCGAGCAGCAGATGCGCCGGGGCAAGTACTTCGACCAGCCGCCGTTCCCGTTCGTGCCCGGCTACGACGTGGTCGGCACCGTGCTCGAAGCCGCCGACCCGGCCTTGATCGGGAGGCGCGTGGCCGCGCTGACCAAGATCGGCGGCTGGCGCACCCACCTCGTCCTGCCCGCCGCCGACCTGGTCCCGGTGCCGGACGGGCTCGACGCGGCCGAGGCGGAGACGTTCGTCGTCAACGGCATCACGGCGTGGCAGATGCTGCACCGGATCGCGAAGGTCCCGGCCGGGGCGACGATCCTGGTGCACGGCGCGAGCGGCGGCGTCGGCACGACGCTGGTCCAGCTGGCCCGCGCGGCCGGGATCGAGGTGATCGGCACCGCCTCGGCCCGCAACGCCGGCGTGGTGACCGCGCTCGGCGCGACCGCCGTCGACTACCGCGGCGACGTGCCCGCCGAGGTGCGCAAGCTGGCCCCGGAAGGCGTCGACGCCGTGTTCGACCACGTCGGCGGGCCCGGCATCGCCGACTCGTTCCGGCTGCTCACCCCGGGCGGGACGCTGGTCGCCTACGGCAGCGCGGCCACCAAGGACCAGCCGGGCAACTCGCGGCTGCCGGTGCTGAAGCTGTTCGCCCGCCTGCTGTGGTGGACCGCGTTGCCGAACCGCCGCCGCGCGCACTTCTACAACGTCTGGGGCGGCAAGCGGAACCTCCCGCGGTTCCGCGCGCGCCTGGTCGAAGACCTGACCGCCGTCTTCGACCTGGCCGTCCAGGGAAAGCTCCAGGCCCAGGTGGCCGCGCGGATTCCCCTGACCGAAGCCGCGAAAGCACTGGCGCTGGCCGAATCCGGCACGGTGACCGGCAAGGTCGTGCTCGTCCCCTGAACGCACCGAAGGCCACCACGGCGAGCGTGGTGGCCTTCGGGTCGTGGGCAATCAGTCCGTGCCGAACTCCATCGCGGCGCTGTCGAGCAGCTCGACGTCGTCGGTCTTGCCGCGCGAGGCGATCACCTCGGCGCCGCCCTCGGGCATCGCGCCGATCAGGCCGGTCGACGCGGCTTGGGCGGCGCCGATCAGCTTCGGGTTCGAGCCGCCGACCATGCCGAGGCTCGCGTACTGCTCCAGCTTGGCCCGCGAGTCGGCGATGTCGAGGTTGCGCATGGTCAGCTGGCCGATCCGGTCGACCGGGCCGAACGCCGAATCCTCGGTGCGCTCCATCGACAGCTTGTCCGGGTGGTAGCTGAACGCCGGGCCGGTCGTGTCGAGGATCGAGTAGTCCTCGCCGCGCCGCAGCCGCAGCGTCACCTCGCCGGTGATCGCAGTGCCGACCCAGCGCTGCAGCGACTCGCGCAGCATCATGGCCTGCGGGTCCAGCCAGCGGCCCTCGTACATCAGGCGGCCGAGGCGGCGGCCCTCGTTGTGGTAGCTGGCGAGGGTGTCTTCGTTGTGGATGGCGTTGACGAGCCGCTCGTAGGCGGCGTGCAGCAGCGCCATGCCGGGGGCCTCGTAGATGCCGCGGCTCTTCGCCTCGATGATCCGGTTCTCGATCTGGTCGGACATGCCCAGGCCGTGCCGGCCGCCGATGGCGTTGGCCTCCAGGACCAGGTCGACGGCGGAGGCGAACTCCTTGCCGTTGATCGTCATCGGGCGGCCCTGCTCGAAGCCGATGGTGACGTCTTCGGCGGGGATCTCGACCTCGGGGTCCCAGAACGCCACGCCCATGATCGGCTTGACGATCTCGATCCCGGTGTCCAGGTGCTCGAGGGACTTGGCCTCGTGCGTGGCGCCCCAGATGTTGGCGTCGGTCGAGTAGGCCTTCTCGGTGCTGTCGCGGTAGGGCAGGTCGTGCGCGAGCAGCCACTCGGACATCTCCTTGCGGCCGCCGAGCTCGGTGACGAAGTCCGCGTCGAGCCACGGCTTGTAGACGCGCAGGGAGGGGTTGGCCAGCAGGCCGTAGCGGTAGAACCGCTCGATGTCGTTGCCCTTGTAGGTGGAGCCGTCGCCCCAGATCTGGACGTCGTCCTCGAGCATCGCGCGCACCAGCAGCGTGCCGGTGACGGCGCGGCCGAGCGGGGTGGTGTTGAAGTAGCTGCGGCCGCCGGTGCGGATGTGGAACGCGCCGCAGGTCAGGGCCGCGAGTCCCTCTTCGACCAGTGCTTCCTTGCAGTCGACCAGCCGGGCGATCTCGGCGCCGTACTGGCCGGCCCGGCCGGGCACCGACTCGATGTCGGGCTCGTCGTACTGGCCGATGTCGGCGGTGTAGGTGCAGGGGACCGCGCCTTTGTCGCGCATCCACGCGACCGCTACGGAAGTGTCGAGGCCGCCGGAGAAGGCGATACCGACACGCTCGCCGACGGGCAGGGAAGTGAGCACCTTGGACATGCGAATGATTATGCACGCCTATGCATCGTCGTGCAATCCGGGGTGCTCGTGGTCACGAAAACCCCGTTGACCAGGGTGGTTCGGTGGGAGCATGCCGATGCACGCCGATCAGCACACCATCGACACCGGCCTGGTCCGGCGGCTCGTCGACGGGCAGTTCCCCCGCTGGGCCGGGCTGCCCCTCACTCCCCTGGCTTCCGGCGGCACGGTCAACGCCGTGTACCGCCTCGGGACCGAGCTGACCGTCCGGCTGCCGCTGACCGCTGGTGGCGCCGGCGACATCGCGAAGGAACGCGAGGCCCTCGGCGCACTGGGCGACCTGCCGGTGGCGGTCCCGGCGGTCGTCGCGGTCGGTGAGCCCGCCGAGGGGTACCCGTGGCCGTGGGCGGTGCACCGCTGGCTCGACGGCTTCCCGGCGCTCGAAGGCCACCCGGCTCCCGGGCTGGCGGAGTTCGTCCTCGCGCTCCGGGCGAACCGGGCAGCGGGTCCGCCGGCCCACCGCGGGCGGCCGCTGTCCACCGTGGACACGGCCGCCCGCGAGGCGATCGCCGAGCTGAGCCGCACCGACGAGCCGTTCGACGCGGAGGCGGCCCTCGCCGTGTGGGCCGAAGCAGTCGACGCTCCACAATGGACCGGGCCGCCGCGCTGGGTGCACGGCGACCTGATGCCGAGCAACCTCCTGCTGCGCGACGGCCACCTCAGCGGCGTCCTCGACTGGGCGACCGCGGGCCTCGGCGACCCGGCGATCGATCTGATCCCGGCGTGGGGCCTGCTGACCACGGACACCCGGGACGCCTTCCGCGACGCCGTGGCCCCCGACGACGCCACCTGGGCCCGCGGCCGGGGCCGGGCGCTGGCGATGGCCGTGCTCCAGCTGCCGTACTACCGGCACACCAACCCGGTCATTTCGGCCAACGCCCGGTACGTGCTCGCCGAGCTGGGCGTGCTCACCGGTTCCCGATCACCGGCAGGTCCCACCGCACGGCGTGCGAGTTCTGCTCCGGAACCGAGCATTCGCCCGTGACCGCGCCACGGTCGTTGAGGTCCGCGGCACGGCAGTAAGCGCCCTTGGCGGGCAACGGCAGCGGAGTGACCCGGTCAGCCCGCCGGGCAGCGTGTCCAGATCGATCGGGCCGCCCGGTTCGTCCGCACTCGCCGGTACCGCGGCGAGCACCACCGCCGTCGCGAGACGCCGCTGAACATCCCTGTCCTCCCCTTCAGGTCGGTTCCGGGTGTCCGGTTCAGCTCGGCAGCAGCGCCGGAGCCGCGAGGCGGGTGGCGTTCGCCGCCGCGTCGTCCGGGGCTTCCTGGGCCGAGCGCTCCGCCTCGACGCGCGCGAGGTAGTTCGCCACCTCGCGCTCGCGCTTCGGTGCGTCCCAGCCGAGCAGCGGGGCCATCAGCTCCGCGACGACCGGCGCCGCCGCGACGCCGCGGTCGCGCTCCTCGATCGAGATGCGCGTCCGCCGCGTCAGGACGTCCTCCAGGTGCAGCGCCCCCTCGTGGGAGACCGCGTACGCCGCCTCCACGCGGAGGTACTCCGAGCCCTCCGTGATCGGCTCCGCGAGCGCAGGGTCTTCCTCGATGAGCGAAAGGAGGTTCCAGATCCGCGTGCCGTACCGCTGCAGCAGGTGCTCGACGCGGGTCAGCGGCAGGCCCGACTTCGCGGCGACGCCGGACCGGTCCTCCCACAGCTCGTGGTAGCCCTCGGCGCCGGCGATCGGGAGCCGGTCGGTCCAGGACGGCGGGGCCGGGCGGCCGAGCTCCTCGACCGCGACGTCGACCGCGTCCGCGGCCATCACCCGGTACGTCGTGTACTTGCCGCCGGCCACGATGACCAGGCCCGGCACCGGGTGCGCCACCGCGTGCTCCCGCGACAGCTTCGTCGTCGCGGCCGCCTTCGCCGCCAGCAGCGGGCGCAGGCCGGCGTAGACGCCCTCGATGTCGTCGTGCGTCACGGGGGTGCGCAGGACGGCGTTGAGGTGTTCGAGCACGTAGTCGACGTCCGCGCGGCTCGCCGCCGGGTGCTCGCGGTCGAGGTCCCACTCGGTGTCGGTGGTGCCGACGATCCAGTGCCGTCCCCACGGGATGACGAACAACACGCTCTTCTCCGTGCGCAGGATCAGCCCGGTGTCGAGGTCGATCTTCTCCCGCGGCACCACGAGGTGGATGCCCTTCGAGGCCCGCACGGTGAACGGCGCCGGGATGCCGGCCGCCTCCGCCATGTCGTCGCTCCAGACACCGGTGGCCGCCACGACGGTGCGAGCGCGGATCTCGAACTCGACACCGCTCTCGCGGTCGACCACCTTCGCGCCGACGACGCGCTCGCCGTCGCGGAGCAGCGAAGTGACGCGAGTCCGCGTGAGCACCGAAGCGCCTTGCTCGGCCGCCGTCCGGGCGATCGTCATCGTGTGGCGGGCGTCGTCGACCTGGGCGTCGTAGTACTGGATCGCCCCGATCAGCGCGTCGTCCGCGAGCGCCGGGGCCACCTGGAAGGCGCCCCGCTTGGACAGGTGCCGGTGCCGCGGCAGCGCGCGGGCGCCGCCGAGGGTGTCGTACAGCGTGACGCCGGCGCCGATGTAGCCGCGCTCCCACACCCGGTGCTGCAGCGGGACCAGGAACTTCACCGGCCGCACCAGGTGCGGGGCCAGCTTCTGCAGCAGCAGGCCGCGTTCCTTGAGCGCCTCGCGCACCAGCTTGAAGTCCAGCTGCTCCAGGTAGCGCAGGCCGCCGTGGATCAGCTTGGACGACCGGCTGGACGTGCCGGCGGCGAAGTCGCGGGCCTCGACCAGCGCGGTCGACAGCCCCCGGGACGCGGCGTCGAGCGCGACGCCGGCCCCGGTGACTCCCCCGCCGACGACCAGCACGTCGACCTCTTCGTTGACCAGCTTCCGCAGCGTCTCCGCCCGGTAGGCCGGGGAAAGCGGGGTCACGGTGTTCCTCCTCCTGCTCACTGCACGTCGACCCAGTCGAGCGTGCGGCCGACGGCCTTCTGCCAGCCCGCGTAGCCTTCGGCGCGCTGCTCGTCGCTCCACGACGGCGTCCAGCGCTTGTCCTCGTTCCAGTTCTGCTCCAGCTCGTCGGTCGACTTCCAGAAGCCGACCGCCAGCCCGGCCGCGTACGCGGCGCCCAGCGCGGTGGTCTCGGCGACGACCGGCTTCGACACCGGCACGCCGAGGATGTCCGCCTGCAGCTGCATGCACAGCTCGTTGGCGGTGACGCCACCGTCCACCCGCAGCACGTCGAGGGTGACGCCGGAGTCGTTCTGCATGGCTTCGACGACGTCGCGGGTCTGGTAGCAGATCGCTTCCAGGGTGGCCCGGGCGATGTGGGCGTTGGTCGTGGCGCGGGTGAGGCCGACGATCGCGCCGCGGGCGTCGGAGCGCCAGTAGGGGGCGAACAGGCCGGAGAACGCCGGGACGAAGTAGACGCCGCCGTTGTCCTCGACCTGGCGGGCCAGGCTCTCGCTCTGGGCCGCGCCGCTGATGATGCCCAGCTGGTCGCGCAGCCACTGCACGGCCGACCCGGTGACGGCGATCGAGCCTTCGAGGGCGTAGACCGGCTTGTCGTCGCCGAACTGGTAGCACAGCGTCGTCAGCAGGCCGTGCTGGGAGCGCACCAGCTCCTGGCCGGTGTTGAGGAGCAGGAAGTTGCCGGTGCCGTAGGTGTTCTTGGCCTCGCCGGGCCGGAAGCAGACCTGCCCGACGGTGGCGGCCTGTTGGTCGCCGAGGACGCCGGTGATGGCGACCTCGCCGCCGAGCGGGCCGTCCGCGCGGGTGGTGCCGAAGCCCGGGTTCGACGACGGCCGGATCGCCGGCAGCATCTGCCGCGGGACGCCGAAGAACGACAGCAGCTCGTCGTCCCAGTCGAGGGTCTCCAGGTCCATCAGCATGGTGCGGGAGGCGTTGGTCGGGTCGGTGACGTGCACGCCGCCGTCCGGGCCGCCGGTGAGGTTCCAGATGAGCCACGAGTCGGTGGTGCCGAAGAGCGCGTCGCCCTTCTCGGCGTCCTCGCGCACCCCCGGGATGTTCTCGAGGATCCACTGCAGCTTGCCGCCGGAGAAGTAGGTGGCGGGCGGCAGGCCGGCCTTGCGGCGGATGATGTCGCCCTTGCCCTCGCGCTCGAGCGCGGAGGCGATCCGGTCGGTGCGGGTGTCCTGCCAGACGATCGCGTTGCCGTACGGGCGGCCGGTGCGGCGGTTCCACACGACGGTGGTCTCGCGCTGGTTGGTGATGCCGAGCGCGGCCAGGTCGCCGACCGTCAGGTTGGCCTTGTTGAGCGCGGTCGCGATGACCGAGCGGGTGCGTTCCCAGATCTCGGTGGCGTCGTGCTCGACCCAGCCCGGCTTGGGCAGGATCTGCTCGTGCTCGAGCTGGTGGCGGGCGATCTCGTTGCCGCCGTGGTCGAAGATCATGAAGCGGGTGCTGGTCGTGCCCTGGTCCACGGCACCGACGAAGTCCGGCATGGTCGTGCTCCTACTCAGTTGGCGGGCTCGAGGTCCTTGGCGGGCATGGCGTCCAGCGGGTCGCCGGCCGGGAGGTGGCGCTCGATCAGGTACTTGTAGATCGCGCCGCCGACGATCGCGCCGAGCACCGGCGCCACGATCGGGATCCACCAGTACGGGAAGCCGTACTGGTCCGTGAACGCCGTGTCGTAGCCGGTCAGCCAGGAGGCCAGGCGCGGGCCGAAGTCGCGGGCGGGGTTGATCGCGTAGCCGGCGTTGGTGCCCCAGGCCATGCCGATGGCGACGACGAGGAAGCCGACCACGACCGGGGCGAGGTTCGCGCCGGGCGAGGTGTTGCGCAGGTCGGTGATCGCGAAGATCACCAGGACGAGGATCGCGGTACCGATGATCTGGTCGCGGAAGGCGGCCCAGTCACCGACGGGCAGCGTGCCGTTGCCGGGCAGGGTGGAGAACACGCCCTGGGTCTTGATGGTCAGGCCGGGGTCCTTCGCGTTGAGGACCTCGGTGTAGTTCCAGCGCACCAGCATCGCCGCCAGGAACGCGCCGGCCGTCTGGGCCAGGGCGTAGGGGGCGACCTTGCGCCACTCGAAGCCCTTGAACACCGCGAGGGCGACCGTCACAGCCGGGTTCAGGTGGGCGCCGCTGATCCGCGAAGCGACGTAGACACCCAGGGTGACGCCGAGGCCCCAGGCCCAGGCGATGCTGTCGTGGTCCCCGATGCCCGCGGCGACGACCTGCGCCACCACGCCGCACCCGAACAGGATGAGGATCATCGTCCCCACGAACTCGGCGGCCATCTCGCCGGCGAGCCCGCGGGCCTTGAGGCTTCGCACCATTGCTTTCCTCCACAAAGGACCTTGTCCCCCTATTGGTGGATGAAAGTTAAATTCGCGGGTCAGGCCGGTCAACGGACGCCGGTCGGCATTGTCGAACGGCCGAAGTGGATGTTCGACATTGTCGAATCGGGGCCGGTCGGGTTAGGGTCGCGCCGTGCCCGGTCCGATCCAGTCCATCGAGCGCGCCGCCGCGATCCTGCGGTTGCTGGCGCGCGGCTCGGGCCGTCTGGGCGTCGGCGAGATCGCCGAGTCCCTCGAGCTGGCGAAGGGCACCGCGCACGGGATCCTGCGCACGCTGCAGGGCGTCGGCTTCGTCGAGCAGGACCGCGACACGGGCAAGTACCAGCTCGGCGCGGCGCTGCTGCACCTGGGCACGAGCTACCTGGACGTCAACGAGCTGCGCTCCCGGGCGATCAACTGGGCCGACGCACTGGCCGCCCGCAGCGGCGAGGCCGTCCGGATCGGGGCACCGCTGGAGGGCCGGGTGCTGGTCGTGCACCACGTGTTCCGCCCGGACGACAGCCTGCAGACCCTCGACGTCGGCACCCTGCTGCCGCTGCACGCGACCGCGCTGGGGAAGGTGCTGCTGGCCTACGACACGACGCTGAAGGCGGTCCCGGAGCCGTACACGCGCCGCACGCTGGTCACCCAGACGGCGATCAAGCGGGCGTGTGCGAAGGTACGGGAGGCGGGCTGGGCGGCGGAGAACGGCGAGATGATCTCGGGTGAGGCCGGGATCGCGGCCCCGATCCGCGGCCACGGCGGCATCGTGGTCGGCGCGATCGGGGTGTCGGGTCCGGTGGAGCGGATCTGCGAGCCCGACGGCGCCCCGAGCCCGAGGCTGCTGACCCAGGTCCGCGACGCGGCCCGGGCGGTCTCGCGAGACCTGGGCGCGTCCCGGTGGTGAAGGGAGGACCATGGTCCAGCGGTACGTGATGTCCATCGACCAGGGCACCACCTCCACCCGGTGCATCCTGTTCGACGCCCGCGGCCGGCTCGTCTCCGTCGTGCAGCGGGAGCACCAGCAGCACTTCCCGCGACCCGGGTGGGTCGAGCACGACGCCACCGAGATCTGGCGGAACGTCTCGCGGATCGTCCCGCAGGCCCTCGCCGACGCCGGCGCGACCGCCGAGCAGGTCGTCGGGCTCGGGATCGCCAACCAGCGCGAGACCACCGTCCTGTGGGACCGGCGCACCGGCAACCCGATCGGGCGGGCGATCGTCTGGCAGGACACCCGGACCGACGCGATGCTCGAACAGCTCGCCCGCGAACCCGGCGCCGACCGGGTGCGCCGGCTGTGCGGCCTCCCCCTCGCCACCTACTTCTCCGCTCCGCGCATCCGCTGGCTGCTCGAACGCACCCCCGGCCTGCGCGAGCGCGCCGAACGCGGGGACGTCCTCTTCGGCACCATCGAGAGCTGGCTGATCTGGAACCTGACCGGCGGCGCCGAGGGCGGCGTGCACGTCACCGACGTCACCAACGCCTCGCGGACCATGCTGATGAACCTGCGCACCCTCAACTGGGACGACGAGCTGCTGGAGTTCTTCGACGTCCCGCGCGCGATGCTGCCGGAGATCCGCTCGTCGACCGAGGTCTACGGCACGACGTCCCGCGTGGTCCCCGGCATCCGCATCGCCGCCGCGCTGGGTGACCAGCAGGCGGCGCTGTTCGGCCAGACGTGCTTCGCGCCCGGCGAGGCGAAGTGCACCTACGGCACCGGCAGCTTCCTGCTGCTCAACACCGGCCCGACGCCGGTGCTGTCCACCCACGGCATGCTCACCACGGTCGGCTTCAAGATCGGCGACGAGCCCGCGGTGTACGCCCTGGAAGGGTCGATCGCCGTCACCGGGTCGCTGGTGCAGTGGTTCCGCGACGGCCTGGAGCTGATCGGCAGCGCGCCCGAGATCGAGACCCTCGCCCGGACGGTCGAGGACAACGGCGGCTGCTACATCGTGCCCGCGTTTTCCGGCCTCTTCGCGCCGCACTGGCACAGCGAGGCACGCGGCGTGATCGCCGGGCTGACGTCGTACATCACGAAGGGCCACCTCGCGCGAGCGGTGCTGGAGGCGACGGGCTGGCAGACCCGCGAGGTCGTCGACGCGATGAACGCCGACTCCGGGCTGGCGCTCTCGACCTTGAAAGTCGACGGCGGGATGACCGCGGACAACCTGCTGATGCAGTTCATCGCCGACGTCCTCGACGTGCCGGTGGTGCGCCCGATGGTGGCGGAGACGGTGTCGCTCGGCGCGGCCTACGCGGCGGGGTTGTCCGTCGGGTACTGGCCGGACCTGGAGGGCCTGCGGCGCAACTGGCACCGGGCGGGCCAGTGGCTGCCGGCGATGGACCCGGCCCGCCGCGACTCCGAGTACGCGCACTGGCGCCAGGCGGTGGAGCTGACGTTCGGCTGGATGCGCCCGGCCCCGGCCGCGGCGGCACCGGGTTCGGACCTGGTCGAGGTGCTGCTGGCCGACCACCGCCGGTTCGAGCAGCTGCTGCGCGACCTGCGCAACACCGAAGCCGACCGGCCGGCCCTGGTGGCGGAGCTGTCGGCCCTCCTGGTCGCGCACGCGACGGCGACCGAGCGGATCGTCCGGCCGGAGTCTCCGGGCTCGCCGTTCGCCGAGGACCTGCTGGCCGTCCTGGAGGGTGACGACTTCGAGAAGGCATTGCTGCGGCTGGAGAACGTCGTCGACGCCCACGTCCGCGGCGAGGAACGCGGGCTGCTGAACGACCTGCGCCGGAGTATGTCCACTTCGGACCGGACGGGACTGGGCCGCGCGTTCGTCGCGGAACGCCGCCGCCAGCAGGACCTCGACTGCGGCCGGGCGGACCACGTCCGCGGGCTCGGTGACCGCCTGAAGCTGTAGTGCCTGCCGCACGGGCGGTCCGCCGAGTGGTGGCCGGCTGCCGGACGTTGCCCGGCCGGGGCGTCGGGAGAAGACTGCGGGTACCGCTTTCCGCCACCGGAGGGAGCACTCGTGTCCGCAGCCGCCGATCACGCCCTGTTGTCCCTGTCCAGCCCGGCCGGGCTCGCCGATCCGTACCCCGTCTACGCGAAGCTCCGCGAGGAGACGCCGATCTTCCGCAGCGAGGTCTTCGGCGGCTGGGTGCTCAGCCGGTTCGCCGACTGCCAGCAGGTGCTCGCCGACGGCGAGACCTTCCGCGTCCTCGACGCCGGGTGGCGCGACCGGCACACGCCGGGCTGGCGGGACAACCCCGCGATGGCGTTGCTGGCCGATCTGCTGCCGTGGAAGAACCCGCCGGACCACACCCGCGAACGCCGGCTGCTCGTCCGCGACTTCACCGTCCGGCGCGTCCAGGCGCTGGAGCCTTCCGTCCGCCGGGCCACCGACCGCGTGCTCGACCGCTTCGCCGACGCCACCGCCGGCGGGACCGCGGCGGAGTTCGTCGGCACCGTCCTCTACCCGCTCGGGATGGCGGTGATCGGCGATCTGGTCGGCGTGCCCGAAACCGACCACGACCGGCTGCGCCGCGTCACCGACCTGATCGGCAAGCAGGTCGACCCCGCGATGTCGCCGGAGCTGCGCGCCGCGGTCGACGCGGCCGCCGTCGAATACCACGCCTATTTCACGGATCTGATCGCACGGCGGCGGGCGGAGCCGCGCGACGATCTGACGTCCGCGCTGCTGGCCAGGCCCGCCGCCGGCGAGGAGCTGATGTCCGGCGAAGAGGTGCTCAACTCGCTGCTCGTGTTGTTCGGCGGCGGCTACGAGACGACCGCGGGCGCGCTCGGCAACGGGGTCCACGCCCTGCTGACCCACCCGGACCAGTTCGCCCTGCTCACCGGCGATCCGGGACTGGCGGCCGGTGCGGCCGAGGAGATCCTGCGGTGGGACGGGGCCGCCCAGGTGACCCAGCGCGCGGCCGCCCGGCCGGCGGTGCTCGACGGCCGCGAGATTGCCGAGGGCGACGTGATCGTGCTGCTCTCGGGGTCGGCGAACCGGGACCCCGCGCGGTTCGCCGACCCGGACCGCTTCGACATCACCCGGGACGGCGGCCGCGGGCTGTTCTTCGGGCACGGCCTGCACCTCTGCCTCGGCGCGGCCTTGGCGCGGCTCGAAATGACCGTGCTGCTCGAACAGCTGGGAAAGCGGTTTCCGACGCTGCGGATCGGCGGCGAGGTGACGCGCCGTCCCAACCCGGCGCTGCGCGGGATGGCGTCCCTGCCGCTGACCCGGTGACTTCCGGAACCTACGCGCCCTTGAGGCAGCGGCTGCTCTCGCGCACCACCAGCTCGGCCTCGACCGTTCCCCAGGCCGGGAGCGCGACTCCATCGAGGCGGGCCGCCATCGTGGCCAGGGTGCGACGGCCCGCCGCCAGGTAGTCCTGGCGGACCGTGGTCAGCGGGGGTGCGAAGTACGCCGCCTCGGGGACGTCGTCGAAGCCGACCACGTGAGCGTCTCGCGGGACTTGCATGCCCGCCTCCGCGAAGGCCGCCAGAAGCCCCAGTGCCATGTGGTCGTTCGCCGAAAACACCGCGCCCACACCGGATTCGACCGCCAGGGACTGGCCCGCGCGGAAGCCCGAGCGGGCCGACCAGTCGCCGCGGACCACGGGCGGGACCTCGGCTCCGTGCCGCTCCAGCGTCTCGCGCCAGCCGCGTTCGCGGGCCCGGGCGACCGGGCCCTCCTCCGGGCCGCCGAGGTGCCAGACCGTCGCGTGGCCGAGTTCGAGGAGGTGCTCGGTCGCCTGGCGCGCGCCCGCGTACTGGTCGGTCGACGCCGCCGGGACCAGCGGGATGCCGGCGACCGGGGCCAGCTCGGCCAGCAGGTGCCCGTCGAGCACCACGATCCCGGCGACGCCTTGCAGCTGCAGCCCGGCCACCGCCGCCAGCACCGCCGCGGCGCTCCTGCTCGACACGCTGAAGACGCTCAGCACGTACTCCTGCTCGCGGGCGGCCTCGCGGAGGCCGTGCAGCACCGGCCCCGAGGCCGACGAGCCGGTGGCGATCACCCCGAGCGTGCCCCGGCGCCGGAGGGGCCGCGCGCGGAGCGGGCCGTCAGGACCTGCGTCGTCCACGGGCATGAGGTGATGTTAGCGATCACAAGATCATACGTGAACTTTGTTCACCTTCCATAAATAACGAAAAGGTAACGGGCTGAACCGGCCCCGGCCGGCGGCCGTTCCCCCCAATGCCGGAACCAGTGACACCGGGCGGGTTCCCCCGATACCCGCGCCCGATGCTCACTCCCCGGGTTCCGCGCGTCTCCAGACCGGGTACGCAGGCGTGTTTCGGCGTGCCCGGACAACCGAACGAGGTGAACATGGCCCGGAATAACTCCCGCACCCCCGCCACGGGCAGACATCGCATCACCCGCCGCACGAAGATCGCGACCGGCGGCCTGGCTCTCGCGCTGGCCGTCGGCGGCATCGTCGTCGCGACCACCGCCGGCCGCACCGGTGAGGCCAGCGCCGACGAGGCCGACCCGTCGTTCTTCATCGACATCGCGAAGGTCCCGTCGGGCATCAACGTGAACAAGGCGCTGCAGCAGAAGGGCGCGCGCGGCACGTTCACGGTGGACTGCGGCCGCAACGAGAACCAGCACTTCAACCCGGACAACTTCATCGCCCAGCCGGGGATCAAGAACGGTGCCCAGCACCTGCACGACTACGTCGGCAACCTCTCCACCAACGCCGACTCGAACAACAAGAGCCTCGCCAAGGCCGGCACCACCTGCAAGAACGGCGACAAGTCCGCCTACTTCTGGCCCGTGGTCCGCATCGACACCGGCGACGCCGAGAAGAACCCGCCCGCCACGCAGCCCGACCGGGCCGGCAGCGCCAAGGACAAGGCGAGCGCCCAGGTCGACTGCCCGGACGTCGCGAGCAAGCTGCCCGACGTCCCGGACCAGGCCATGGACGAGGTGAACCGCAACCTCGACCTGCTCGACAAGCAGATCGACGAGGCCAACAAGCGGATCGCGAACGGCGACCTCAAGACCCCGCAGGACATCCAGAACGCCGTCGTCGGCCCGCTCAAGGACAAGCGCGCGGCCACCATCGACCGGATCGCCATCGCGATCGGCCGCCGGGCCGCGAAGCCGACCAACCTCGGCGGGCTCGCGCAGTGCGTGCTCAAGCAGAACGGCAAGGGCGGCCTCGACAACGGCGGCCAGAACTCGGGCGGCCAGGCGGGCGAACTGCCGGGCGTCAACGACAAGAACGAGGTCGGCGACAACGACGGCGAGATCCAGCGCGTCCAGTCGGCGACGATCACGTTCACCAGCGGCGGCGCGAAGAAGGTCGTCGCGATGCCGCAGTTCCTCCGGATCCTCTACGGTGACGCCAAGCAGAGCACCAACGGCCCGGCCAACGCCCGGCCCAGCTGGACCTGCACCGGCTTCGAGGACCGGCTGACCGACCACTACCCGATCTGCCCGCAGAACAGCAAGGTGGAGCGGATCCACGCCTTCCCGAACTGCTGGGACGGCAAGAACATCGACAGCGCCAACCACCGCACGCACATCGTGTTCGCCGACCAGCAGGGCAAGTGCCCGAAGGGTTTCCAGAACGTGCCGCAGCTGGTGATCAAGCTGGTCTACAACATCCCGCACGACATCCAGGTCAAGGGCCAGTACAAAGTGGACGCCTTCGCGCAGGAGAAGCACAACCCGCGCTCGGACCACGACGACTTCGCCAACGTCATGGGCCAGCGCCTGATGAACCAGGTCGTCAACTGCATCAACACCGGCAAGCGCTGCAACCAGTGAGCTGAGGGAACACGGTGAAGGCCACCTCGGGGACACTCCCCGAGGTGGCCTTCGCGCTGGGCGCGGGCCGCCCGCGCCATCGAACCCGGGACTCGCGTGATCGAGCGCGGAACTCGCGTGATTGGAGGCGGAACTCGCGTGATTGGAGGCGGATCTCGCGTGATTGGTGGGGCGACACGGCGAAGGCCGCCTCGGGGACCGAGCCCCGAGGCGGCCTTCACGTGACCATGCGCGTCAGGAAGCCGCGCGGCGCTTGGTCCAGATGTCGTAGGCCACCGCCGCCAGCAGGACGACGCCCTTGACCAGCATCACGCGCTCGCTCGGGGCGCCGATCAGGGACATGCCGTTGTTGATCACCGCCATGATCAGGCCGCCGGTGATCGCGCCGACCACCTTGCCGACGCCGCCCTGGACCGCCGCGCCGCCGATGAAGGCCGCCGCGATCGCGTCCAGCTCGAAGTTGATGCCCGCCGTCGGGCCGGCCTGGTTGAGCCGGCCCGCGAAGATGATCCCCGCCAGGGCCGCCAGGACGCCCATGTTGACGAAGATCCAGAACGTCACCTGCTTGACCTTGACGCCCGAGAGCGTCGCGGCCTGCAGGTTGCCGCCCACGGCGTAGATGTGCCGGCCGAACACCGACTTGCCGGCCACCAGCGAGTAGCCGAGCACCAGCGCCGCCAGGAGCATCAGCACCCACGGCAGGTTCTTGAACCGGGCCAGCTGCACGACCAGCGCGAGCACCAGCGCCGCGATCCCGACCAGCTTGAGCACGAACACCGGGAAGGGATCGACGTCCTGGCCGTAGCCCAGCCGCCCCATCCGCTTGCGCCACTGGGTGAACACGATCCCGGCCACCGCGGCCACCCCCGCGAGCAGCGACACCAGGTCGGCGCCGCCGAGCGGGCCGAGGCCGATGTTGCCGAGGTAGCCGTCGGTGAAGCCGTTCGACAGCGTGCGGATCGCGTCCGGGAACGGGCCGATGCCCTGGTTGCCCAGCACCGTCAGGGTCAAGGCCCGGAACGCCAGCATGCCGGCGAGCGTCACGATGAACGCCGGGATGCCGAAGTAGGCGACCCAGTACCCCTGCCACGCGCCGATCGCCGCGCCGACGACGAGGGTGATCAGCACGGCCCAGAACCACGGCACGTGCGAGTTCACCATCAGCACCGCCGACACCGCGCCGGTCATCGCGACCACCGACCCGGCGGACAGGTCGATGTGCCCGGAGATGATCACCAGGATCATCCCGATCGCGAGGATCAGCACGTAGCTGTTCTGCACGATGATGTTGGAGATGTTCTGCGGCTCCAGCAGCGCGCCACCGGTGAGCACCTCGAACAGCACCACGATCAGCGCGAACGCGACGTAGATGCCGCTCTGGCGCGGGTTGATCGAGATCCTCCGCTTGGAGCGCTCAACCGGGGGCACGGCAGGCCGCGCTTCGGTCGTGGTCATTCCCGTTCCTTAGTCATGTACTGCATCAGCAGTTCCTGGGTGGCTTCTTCGCGCTTGGTCTCGCCGGTGATCCGCCCCGCCGACAGCGCGTAGATCCGGTCGCAGAGCCCGAGCAGCTCCGGCAGCTCGGAGGAGATGACCAGGACGGCCTTCCCCTGGGCGGCCAGCTCGTTGATGATCGTGTAGATCTCGAACTTCGCGCCCACGTCGATGCCGCGGGTCGGTTCGTCCAGGATCAGCACGTCCGGATCGGTGAAGATCCACTTGGCGAGCACGACCTTCTGCTGGTTGCCGCCGGAGAGCTTCCCGGTGACGCTCTGCACGCTCGGTGCCTTGATCCGCAGGTCGCGGCGGTACCGGTTGGCGGTGTCGTGCTCGGCGTGCTCGTTGACCCAGCCACGCTTGGCCAGCTTGCCCAGCCCGGCCGCGGACACGTTGCGCTGGATGTCCTCGATCAGGTTGAGCCCGTACCGCTTCCGGTCCTCGGTGGCGTAGGCGATGCCGTGGCGGACGGCCTCCTGCACCGACCGGACCTCGATCTCCTCGCCGCGCTTGTAGATGCGGCCGGAGATGTCCTTGCCCCACGACCGGCCGAACACGCTCATCGCGAGTTCGGTGCGGCCCGCGCCCATCAGCCCGGCCAGGCCGACGATTTCCCCGCGCCGCAGCGAGAGCGACGCGTGGTCGACGACGACCCGCCCGGCCTGGGTCGGGCTGTGCACCGTCCAGTCCTCGATCCGCAGCACCTCTTCCCCGATCTCCGGCTCCCGCGGCGGGAACCGGTGCTCGAGGTCGCGGCCGACCATCCCGGTGATGATGCGCTCTTCGGTCAGCCCCGCCGCTTCGAGCGTCTCGATCGTCTTGCCGTCACGCAGGATCGTGACGGTATCGGCGATCGCCGTCACCTCGCCGAGCTTGTGCGAGATGATCACGCACGTGACGCCCTCGTCCCGCAGCCCGCGCAGCAGCTCGAGCAGGTGGGCCGAATCGTCGTCGTTGAGCGCCGCGGTGGGCTCGTCGAGGATCAGCAGCTTGACCTCTTTGGACAGCGCCTTCGCGATCTCGACGAGCTGCTGCTTGCCGACCCCGAGTTCCTGCACCGCCCGCGTGGCGTTTTCGGCGAGGCCGACGCGCTTGAGCAGCGCGCCGGCCTCGTGGTTGGTGCGGTTCCAGTCGATCCAGCCCCGCTTCTGCTGTTCGTTGCCGAGGAAGATGTTCTCCGCGATCGACAACTGACCGCACAGCGCGAGTTCCTGGTGGATGATCACGATCCCGCGCCGTTCGCTGTCGCGCACCGACCCGAACTCGCACCGCTGCCCGTCGAAGGTGATCTCGCCGTCGTACGACCCGTGGGGGTAGACGCCCGAGAGCACCTTCATCAGGGTGGACTTCCCGGCGCCGTTCTCCCCGCAGATCGCGTGGATCTCCCCGCGGCGCACGGAAAGGTTGACGTCCGACAGCGCCTTGACCCCGGGGAAGGTCTTGGTGATCCCGCGCATGCCGAGCAGTTCGGTCATTTCAGCTGACCTGCCGTGTAGTAGCCCGAGTCGACGAGTTCCTTCTGGTAGTTCGTCTTGTCCACGGTGACCGGCTGCAGCAGGTAGGACGGGACGACCTTCTTGCCGTTGTCGTAGTCCTTGGTGTTGTTGACCTCGGGCTTCTGGCCCTTCAGCACGGCGTCGGCCATCTTGACGGTGGTGTCGGCGAGCTTGCGGGTGTCCTTGAAGATCGTCGAGTACTGCTCACCGGCGATGATGGACTTGACCGAGGCGACCTCGGCGTCCTGCCCGGTGACGATCGGGTACGGCTGGCCGGCGGTGCCGTAGCCGTTGCTCTTCAGCGCCGACAGGATGCCGATCGACAGGCCGTCGTACGGCGAGAGCACGCCCTGGACCTTCGCGCCACCGGTGTAGGTCTTGGTGAGCAGGTCCTCCATGCGGCGCTGCGCGGTGGCCGGGTCCCAACGGAGGATGGCCGCGCGGGCGAAGTCGGTCTGGCCGCTCTTGACGACCAGCTTGCCGCTGTCCATCAGGGGCTTGAGGACCGACATCGCGCCGTTGAAGAAGAACGTCGCGTTGTTGTCGTCCGGGGAACCGGCGAACAGCTCGACGTTGAACGGACCGGCACCGTCACCCAGGCCCTTGACCAGCGAGTTCGCCTGCTCGACGCCGACCTTGAAGTTGTCGAAGGTGGCGTAGTAGTCGACGTTCGGCGAGTTGCGGATCAGCCGGTCGTAGGCGATGACCGGGATCTTCTTGTCGGCCGCTTCCTGCAGCTGGGTGGTGATGGCGGTGCCGTCGATCGAGGCGATGACCAGGAGCTTCGCGCCCTTGGTGATCTGGTTCTCGATCTGGTTCACCTGGGTCGGGATGTCGTTCTCGGCGTACTGCAGGTCGACCTTGTAGCCGAGCTTCTCCAGGGCGGCCTTGATGTTGTCGCCGTCGTGGATCCACCGCTCCGACGACTTCGTCGGCATGGTGACGCCGACCAGGCTGCCCTCGGCACTGGCGCCGGCGCCGGGTGCGGCCGTCTGGTCCGCGGTCTTCTGGCTCGAGCCGCACGCCGACAGCGTGAGCGCGAGCCCCGCGGCGGCGAGCGCCGCGATTCCTCTGGTGAACTTCATCGTTCCTTCTTCCTTTCTCAGAAGCTCGGTGTTCAGAAACCCTGGGCGAGCCGGTGGTAGGCCTGGTTCCAGCGGATCCGGTCGGCGAAGTCGTGCGGCGTCGTGTCGTGATCGATGACGAGCAGTTCTACTCCCAGCAGATTCGCGAAGTCGCGCAGGGTCTCGGTACCCACGGCCTGGGTGAGCACCGTGTGGTGCGGACCGCCCGCGGTGATCCACGACTCCGCGGACGTCGCCAGCGACGGCGCCGGCTCCCAGACCGCCCGGGCGACCGGCAGGTTCGGCAGCGGCTCGTCCGGCGCGACGACGTCGATTTCGTTGGCCACCAGCCGGAACCGGTCGCCGAGGTCGACCAGGCCCAGCACCACACCGGGGCCGGGCGCGGCGTCGAACACGAGCCGGACCGGGTCCTCCCGGTTGCCGATGCCCAGCGCGTGGATCTCGCACGACGGCTTGGCGGCGGCGATGCTCGGGCAGACTTCGAGCATGTGCGCGCCGAGGATCTTCGGCTTGCCCGGTCCGAAGTGGTAGGTGTAGTCCTCCATGAACGACGTGCCGGCGGACTTGCCGACGCCCATCGCCTTGACCGCGGCGAGCAGCGCCGAGGTCTTCCAGTCGCCCTCGCCGCCGAACCCGTAGCCGTCGGCCATCAGCCGCTGCACCGCGAGGCCGGGCAGCTGCCGCAGCCCGCCGAGGTCCTCGAAGTTCGTGGTGAACGCGCCGAAGCCACCGTCGGCGAGGAACTTCCGCATCCCGGCTTCGATCTTCGCCGCGTACCGCAGCGACTCGTGCCGCGCTCCCCCGGCCGCCAGGTCCGCGACAACGTTGTAATCCTCGGCGTACTGCCGCACCAGCGCGTCCACTGTGTCCTTTTCGGACACCTGGTCGACCAGTTCCACCAGGTCGTTGACGCCGTAGGTGTTGACCGAGACGCCGAACCGCAGCTCCGCCTCGACCTTGTCGCCTTCGGTGACCGCGACGTCGCGCATGTTGTCGCCGAACCGGGCGAGCCGCAGGTTCCGCAGGTGGTCGGCGCCGATCGCGGCCCGCGCCCACGCGTCGATCCGGGCGACGACGGCCGGGTCGGACACGTGCCCGGCGACGGTCTTGCGCGGCACGCCGAGGCGGGTCTGGATGAACCCGAACTCCCGGTCGCCGTGCGCGGCCTGGTTGAGGTTCATGAAGTCCATGTCGATGGTGGACCACGGGAGCGCCTCGTTGAGCTGCGTGTGCAGGTGCAGCAGCGGCTTGCGCAGCGCGTCCAGGCCGGTGATCCACATCTTCGCGGGCGAGAAGGTGTGCATCCAGGCGATCACGCCGACGCAGGCGGCGTCGGCGTTGGCCTCCTGCAGCACGCGGCGGATCGAGGAAGCCTCGGTCAGCACCGGCTTGCCGACGATCTCGGCCGGGAGCGCGCCGGAGGCGGTGAGCAGCTGCTGGATGCGCAGCGACTGGCCGGCGACCTGCTCGAGGGTCTCCTCGCCGTAGAGGGCCTGGCTCCCGGTGAGGAACCAGAGCTGGGGTTTCGATGCCGAAGTCATCGTTCTCCTTGGGAAGTCAGTGCTGGCCGTAGACGTTCTGGTACCGGGCGTAGAGCCGGTCGACGTCTTCGGGCGGGAGGGGTTCGGGCGTGCCGAGCTCGAAGGCCTTGTGGACGGTGCGGGCCACGTCCTCGACCATCACCGCGGCCTTGACCGCGTCGCGCGCGGTGCGGCCGACCGTGAACGGGCCGTGGTTGCGCATCAGCACCGCGGGCGAGCGGCTCGAGCGAAGCGTTTCGACGATGCCGCGGCCGATGGAGTCGTCGCCGATCAGGGCGAACGGCCCGACCGGGATCTCCCCGCCGAACTCGTCGGCGATCATCGTCAGCACGCACGGGATCGGTTCGCCGCGGGCCGCCCACGCCGTGGCGTAGGTCGAGTGGGTGTGCACGACGCCGCCGATCTCCGGCATGTGCCGGTAGACGTAGGCGTGCGCGGCCGTGTCGGACGACGGCGCGAGGTCCCCTTCCACGAGTTCGCCGTGCAGGTCGGTGACCACCATGGTGTCCGCGGACAGGGTGTCGTAGGAGACCCCCGAGGGCTTGATGACCAGCAGGTCCCGCCCCGGGACCCGGGCCGAGACGTTGCCCGCGGTCCAGATGACCAGCTCGTTGCGGGTCAGCTCGCCGTGCAGCTTCGCCACCGTCTCCTTCAGCTCGGCGACGGTGTCGAGCACTTCACCGGTCAGCGACATCAGGACTGTCCTTTCGCGACGGCACGCTTGCGGGCGGCCAGCCGGTGCATGACATCGTTGCCGCCGCGGCCGAAGTAGTCGTGCAGCTCGGTGTACTCGGCGTACAGCTCGTCGTAGGCCGTGACGTGCGCGGGCACCGGCCGGTACACCGCGCGCTCGACCGAGCCCATCGCCGCGGCGGCCGCGCGGATGTCCGCGTGGGCCCCGGCGGCCACGGCCGCGTGGATGGCCGACCCGAGCGCGGGTCCCTGCGCCGAGCCGATCACCGACAGCGGGAGGTTGGTGACGTCGGCGTAGATCTGCATGAGCAGCGCGTTCTTCGCCAGCCCGCCCGCGATGATCAGCTCGGTGACCGGGACACCGGCGGCGTCGAACGTCTCGATGATCTTCCGGGTGCCGAAGGCGGTGGCCTCCAGCAGCGCGCGGTAGACGTCCTGGGCGCGGGTGGCGAGCGTCTGCCCGACGATCACGCCGGAGAGCTCGTGGTCCACCAGCACCGACCGGTTGCCGCTGTGCCAGTCCAGCGCGATCAGGCCGTGCTCGCCGATCTCCTGCTGGGCGGCGAGCCGGGTGAGCTCCTCGTGCGAGGCGTCGGCGAAGTGCTCGACGAACCAGCCGAAGATGTCGCCGACACCGCTCTGGCCGGCTTCGTACCCCCACAGCCCGGGCACGATGCCGCCTTCGACGACCCCGCACATGCCGGGGACCTCGTGCAGCTCGGCGCCGTTCATCACGTGGCAGGTCGAGGTGCCCATGATCGCCACCATCTGCCCGGGCTCGACGGCCTGGGCGGCGGGGGCGGTGACGTGCGCGTCGACGTTGCCCACGGCGACCGCGATGCCCTCGGGCAGCCCGGTCCAGGCCGCGGCCTCCGCGGTCAGCGAACCCGCGCGCGACCCCAGCTGGCCCAGCGGGTGCTCCAGCTTGTCGGTCACGAAGTCCTCGAAGCCGGGGGCGAGCTCGCGGAGGAAGTCGCGGCTCGGGTACTGGCCGTCCTGCAGGATCCCCTTGTAGCCGGCGGTGCAGGCGTTGCGGACGTAGCCGCCGGTGAGCTGCCAGACGATCCAGTCGGCCGCCTCCACCCAGTGCCGCATCGCGGCGTAGACGTCGGGGGCCTCTTCGAACAGCTCGAGGCCCTTGGCGAACTCCCACTCCGAGGAGATCAGGCCGCCGTAGCGCGGGAGCCACTTCTCGCCGCGGGTACGGGCCAGCTCGTTGATCCGCACCGCCTGCGGCTGCGCCGAGTGGTGCTTCCAGAGCTTCACGTACGCGTGCGGGTTGCCTTCGAACTCGGGCAGCTCGCACAGCGGCGTGCCGTCCGCCGTCGTCGGCACCATCGTGCACGCGGTGAAGTCGGTGGCGATCCCGACGACGTCCGCCACGTCGACGCCGGCGTCCCGCAGCGCCGCCGGTACGGCGTTGCGGAGCACTCCTACGTAGTCCGCCGGGACCTGCAGCGCCCATTCCGGCGGCAGCGCGCGGCCCGTGGCGGGCAGCGTCTCGTCGAGCACCCCGTGCGGGTACTCGAAGACGCCGGAGCCGAGTTCGGCCCCGTCGGCCACGCGCACGACCACCGCGCGGCCGGACAGGGTGCCGAAGTCGACGCCGACGGTGAGTGGTTCTCCCACGGTGTCTTCCCTCCTGGTTGGTGACCGGGACGCGGCGCGGGCGGCGGTGAACGCGCCGCGTCCCGGGGTCTTAGCGGCCGGTGAGGACCAGCGTCGTCACCGAGTTGGCCGGCAGCGTCAGTTTCGACGTCGCGGCCAGGCCGGTGATCTCCCTGGTCTGCGGCACGATGGCGGCCGGCGCGGCGAGGCTGTTGCGCCCCGCCGGGTCGCCGGTGAGCGTGGTGAGGGTGCCGGTGCCGTCGACGGCGGTGACGCCGGTGAGCGACAGCCGGGCGGTCTGCACCTGCGAAGTCGGGTTGACGAGTTTGACCGTGAAGGTCTTCCTTCCGCTCTTCGTGGTCACGTTGACCACCTGCCGCAGGGGGCTGCCCTGGTTGAGGCGGCTGGTGACGATCTGCTTGCCCAGCGTGCTGGAGAACATCTGCTGCACCCAGTACGACGGCGAGGCGTAGCTCGTCCCGGCGTCGAACCCGATCAGGTTGACCGGCCAGTTGGACTGGTTCTCCTGCACCAGCACCGGCGCGTACATCGAGCCGATGACGACGTCGCTGTTGCGTTCGAGCCCGGTCAGGAACGCGGCCTCGCCGATGGCGGCGGCCAGGGTGCCGGTGGGCCGGCCGTCCTGGGCGCCGTACTCGCCGACCAGGATGTCCGGGCCGCTGCGGTCGGCGGTGTCGTAGCGGGTCGAGTTGTCGGTGAACCACTGCGGCGACTGGTAGTAGTGGTCGTCCGCGGCGTCCGGCCGCACCCCCGGCGTGGTCGACGCCGCTCCGCCCTGCAGGCCGCCGGTGGTGGCGATGACGGTCAGCTGCGGGTACTTCGCCTTGATCGCGTTGTTCATGTCCGTGAAGCGCCAGGCGTAGCTGCCCGAGGTGTCGAACCAGTCCTCGTTGCCGACCTCGACGTAGTGCAGGTCGAACGGCGCCGGGTGCCCGTCGGCGATCCGCTTGGCGCCCCACGTGGTCGAGCTGTCGCCGATGGCGTACTCGATCTCGTCGAGGGCTTCCTGGACGTAGGCCGGGTAATCGGCCTGGCTGACGTGCTGGCCGTTCAGGGTGTACCCGGCGAACAGGGCCAGCAGCGGCTGGGCACCGATGTCCTCGGCGAGCTTGAGGTAGTCGAGGATGCCGAAGCCGTCGGTGGACCAGTACCCCCACGCGGTGTTCTGGTGGCCGGGCCGCTCTTCGAGCTTGCCGATGGTCTTCTTCCACTCGAAGCGGGTGTCGAGCGTGTTGCCTTCGAGGTAGTTGCCGCCGGGGACGCGGAACAGGCCGAGCTTCATCGCCGCGAGCTTCTGCCCGAGGTCGGCGCGGACACCGTTGGGCCGGTTCTTGAAGGTCGGCGGGAACAGCGACACCTGCTGGAACCAGGCGTCCCCGCTCAGGACCTTCTTCCCCTTGTTGACCAGGGACACGACGATCCGGTTGTCGGTGGAGGCGGTGATCGTCGACGGCGTGGTGAAGCTGAACGTCTGCTGCGTCCACGCGGCCCCGACCGGCTGGACGTCCTTGCTCGCCAAGACCGTGCCGTCCGGCTTCTCCAGGCTGACGCGGACCGCGCCGGTCCACGTTCCGCGAGCGAAGAAGCTGCCGGTGTACTTGGTGGCCGGCTTGGCGGCGACGCCGTAGAAGCCGACGTTGGCGGCGGCCAGCCGGCCCGCGGCGGGGACGGTGTCGGCGTGCAGCTCGAGCGAGCGGTCGAGCGCGGTGTTCAGCGGGTTCGCGGTGTCGACCGAGTACGTCCCGGTCGCGCCCGCCGAGGTGAGCAGCGACCAGTACGGCACCGGCGTGTTGCCCGCGCCGCTGCCGGGCTGGTAGCCCTCCTTGAAGGTGCGGTTGCGGACGAGCTCGGCGTAGAGGCCGCCTTCGACCGAGTGGCTGATGTCTTCGAGGATGGAGCCGTACGTCGTCGGCCGGGTGTTGGCGCGCACGACGTTGGCGTCGACGGCCAGCTGGTTGGCCCCGGCGAGGGTCCCGATCTGGGCCGCGGTGAGCGGGAAGCGGCGCAGCTCGACCTCGTCGACGGCGCCGGTGAAGCCGGCGCCGACGGTGAACGGGGCCGCCGCGGTGCCCGAGGCCGGGCAGGCGGAGACGTCGAGGGTCGTGCCGGTGGGCGTCCCGCAGGTGCTCGTGACCGCGGAGGCGTCCCCGTCGGCGTAGACGGTGAGCCGCTGCGAAGCGCGGTCCAGGACTAGGGCGGCGTGGTGCCAGTTGCCGTCGGCGAGGCCGCTGCCGTTCGTGGTCACCTGGATGGTGCCGACGCGGGCGGTGAGCTTGCCGCCGGTGACGCCGAGCGCGTAGCCGTCGCCGTGGTCGACCAGGGTGCCGCCCGCGGTGGTGCGGAACCACGCGGCCAAGGACAGCGAGCCGGTGCCGGTGTCGAACGCGGGCGAGCTTCCCATGTCCACAGTGGACTTGCCGTCGAACTGGACGGCCTTCCCGGCCGCCCCGGCGGTCCAGGTGGCGCCGCGCAGCGTGCCGTCGGCCGCGTTCGCCGAGGCATCGCGGGCGAGGGTGCCGCTGCCTTCGTCGAAGTGCCACGAGCCGCTCGCGGCCAGCGCGGCGACGGCGGAGGCGGTCAGCGGCGTCGGGTACGCGCGGACGTCGTCGATGCCGCCGGCGAACCAGTCGGCGGCGGCACCCGCCCACTTGCCGCGCCCGATCTCCAGGTGCCCGGAAGCGGTCCACGGCGTCGTGAACGGGACGCTCTGCTGGAAGGTTCCGTTGACGTACAGGGAAAGCGTGCCGGCCGCCCGGTTGTAGACGCCGGCCACGTGCTGCCACTGGTCGGCCTGCGCGGGCAACGTCGACACCGCTGAGGATGAAGCGGTGTCCCCGTCGCCCGCGCGGCGCGTGAAGGCGAACCGGCCGTCGGCGGCGCGCTGCAGGTAGAAGCCACTGATCGACGAACCGTCGACGCTCACCGCCGTCCGGAAGCCGCCGGCCGCGGTGGGCTTGACCCACGCCGAGACCGAGAAGCTCTGCGCGGTGTCCACGACGGGACCGGGGACGTCGACCGCGGCGTCGGTGCCGTTCAGCGCGACGCCGTGCGGGCCGACGACGCCGTCACCCCACGCGGCACCCCCGGTCAGGGTGGCGGTGCGGGCGTCGAGCGAATCGTCCGCCGTGGCGGTGCCGGTGCCCTCGTCGAGGCCCCAGTGCCCGGCGATGGCCAGGCGAGCGGCGTCGGCCGCGGTCAGCGCGCCCGAGTAGGCGCGGACGTCGTCGATCGTGCCGTCCACGAAGTCCACCGGGTTGCCGCCGTACTTGCCGCGGCCGATCACCAGGTGCCCGGCGCCCGCCCACGCCGTGGGCGCGGCGACGGTGGTCTGCCGGGTGCCGTCGACGTAGAGGGACAGCGTCGACGCGCTCGCGTCGTACACGCCGGTCAGCTGGTACCACTGGCCGGCGACCGGGTCGAAGTTCGCGCCCGCCACCACACCGTCGGTCGGCGCGTCCCCGGCCAGCCGGGTGAAGGCGAACCGCCGGGAGTCGTCGCGGAACTGCAGGAAGAAGTTGCTCACCTGAGTGCCGTCGGCACTGACGAACGTCTGGTAGCCGGACGTCTTGTCGAGCTTGACCCAGCTGCTCACCGAGAAGCTCTTGGTGGTGTCGAGCACGGGCGCCCCCGCGTCCGCGAAGCCGGTGGACCCGTCGGTGGTCAGGGCGCCACCGCGGATGCCCGGGCCCCAGCCGACGCCGCCGGTCAAGGTCGCCGGGTGGCTGCCCGCGGTGTCGGCGGCGGTCGTCCCGCTGCCGTCGTCGAACGTCCAGTGCCCCGCCAGGGCCGGGTCGGTGCCGGCCGCGGCGGCCGGCGCCGCCGCGAGGGGAACGGCGGCGCACAGCGCCAGAGCGGCGAGCACGGCCGTGGGCCGCCGCAGTCTGCGGAGCATGGCTCTCCCTTGAGGCTCAGCGGGTGCGTCGGGTGACGAGGCGTTGCAGGACGATGAAGACGAACAGCAGGGCCCCGGTGATGATCGAGGTCCACCAGGAGTTGAGGGTGCCGTCGAAGGTGATCAGGGTCTGGATGATGCCGAGCACCATGATCCCCAGCACGGTGCCCAGGACGTAGCCGGAACCGCCGGTGAGGATGGTGCCGCCGATGACGACCGCCGCGATCGCCGTCAGCTCCAGGCCGACGCCGTTGAGCGGGTCGCCGGAAGACTTGTAGAGCACCAGCAGCAGCCCGCCGAGGGCCGAGCAGACGCCGCTGATCGTGTACACCGCGATCTTGGTGCGGCCGGTCTTGAGGCCCATCAGCATCGCGGACTGCGCGTTGCCCCCGATCGAGTACACCGTGCGCCCGAACCGGGTGAACGCCAGGACGTACGCCGCCGCGGCGACGACCACCAGGGCGACCACCACGCTGATCGAGATGTGCAGCTCGCCGCCGAGCGGGATCTGCGTCTGGGCCAGGGTGGCGATCGTGGCGTTGTCGATCGAGTACGCCTCGGTGGTGATCGTGTAGCAGAGGCCGCGGGCGAAGAACATCCCGATCAGCGTCGCGATGAACGGCTGGATCTCGAAGAAGTGGATCAGCGCGCCCATCCCGGCGCCGAGCACGGCGCCGACCACCAGCACCACGGCGATCGCCGCGTACGCCGGCCAGCCGTGCTTCTGCATCAGGTCGCCGGAGACGACGGTGGAGAGGGCGACCACCGACCCGACGGACAGGTCGATGCCACCGGTGAGGATCACGAACGTCATGCCGACCGCGACCACGAGCAGGAAGGCGTTGTTGATGAACAGGTCGAGGACGACCTGCCCGGACCCGAAGGCCTCGTACTGGATCGCGCCGAACACGTACGCGGCGATCAGCAGCGCCAGCGTCGCGAGGATCGGCACGTGCCGCTGCTGCGGCCGGTAGCCCTTCACGCGGGCGAGCGTGGTCATGCCGTGACCTCCACCTTCTCGGGAGCGGGCGTGGTGGCCGGACGTCCCGGCGTGGCGGCCCGGCGGCGCCGGAGCTTCCGGCGGAAGGCCGGCGACTGCAGGAGGCACACCGCCAGCACGACGACGGCCTTGACGAGCATGATCGCCTCGGGCGGGATGCCGAGGGCGTACACGGTGGTGGTGAGCGTCTGGATGAGCAGCGCGCCGATCACCGAACCGCCGAGGGAGAACCGGCCGCCGGTCAGCTGGGTGCCGCCGACGACGACGGCGAGGATCGCGTCGAGCTCGATGAACAGCCCGGCGTGGTTGGCGTCGGCGCTGTGCACGTTGGCGCTGATCATCAGCCCCGCGATGCCCGCGCACAGGGCGCAGAAGACGTAGACGAGCCAGGTCAGCCGCGCCGAGCGCAGGCCCGCCAGCCGGCTGGCTTCGGGGTTGCCGCCGACCGCTTCGACCAGCAGCCCGAGCGCCGACCGGCGGACGAGCACCGATGCCAGCACGAACACCCCCAGCGCGATGAAGATCGCGCCGGGCAGGGTGAACAGGAACCCGCTGCCGATCCACTCGAAGGAGTGGGAGTTGACGGTGATGATCTGCCCGTCGGTGATCAGCTGCGCGATGCCGCGGCCGGCGACCATGAGGATCAGCGTGGCGATGATCGGCTGGATGCCCAGGGCCGCGACGAGCCAGCCGTTCCACACCCCGAGCACCAGGGACAGCCCCAGCGCCAGGCCGAACGCGATCAGCGTGGTGCCGACCCCGTCGGGGTTGTCGCTGACCCACAGGCAGGCGAGGGCGCCGCTGATCGCCACGACCGCGCCGACCGAGAGGTCGATGCCGCGGGTGGCGATCACCAGCGTCATGCCGATCGCGATGAGGATCAGCGGGGCGCCGTTCTTGAGGATGTCGACGAGGTTCCCGTAGAGGTGCCCGTCGCGCAGCTCGATCTTGAAGAACGACGGGCTCGCGATCAGGTCGCCCACCAGCAGCACCAGCAGGGCCACCACGGGCCAGAAGAGCCGGTGTTTCGTCAGGGCTTTCACGCCTGCACCCCCTCGGCCATCGTGGCCATGATGTCGTCCGCGGTGAGCCCCTGGTTGTCCCGGACCGCCACGACCTTCCGGTCGCGCAGCACCACGACCCGGTGGCTCAGCCGCAGGACCTCTTCCAGTTCGGCGGAGATGTACACGACGGCCATCCCGTCGCCGGAGAGCTGGGTGACCAGTTTCTGGATCTCCGTCTTGGCGCCGATGTCGATGCCGCGCGTGGGCTCGTCGAGGATCAGCAGCCGCGGTTCGGTGATGAGCCAGCGGGCCAGCAGCACCTTCTGCTGGTTGCCGCCGGAGAGGTTGCCCACCAGCGCTTCGGGGTTGGCGGGCCGGATGTCGAGCGCCTTGACGTACTTCTCGGCGATCTCGTCCTGGCGGCGGCGCGACAGCGGCCGCGCCCAGCCGCGGGAGGCCTGCAGCGCCAGGACGATGTTCTCGCGGACGGTCAGTTCCTCGACCAGGCCTTCGGCCTTGCGGTTCTCCGAGAGGAACGCGATCTTGTGGTCGAGCCCGGCGCGCGGCGTGCGCAGTGAGGTGGTGTCGCCGTCGACGGTCACCGTTCCGCTGTCGGAGTGGTCGGCGCCGAAGAGCAGCCGGGCGAGTTCGGTGCGGCCGGAACCCAGCAGGCCGGCCAGGCCGACGACCTCGCCGGCGTGGATGTCGAGGCTGAACGGCGCGACACCGCCCTTGCGGCCCAGGTCTTCGGCCGACAGCAGCACGGGTGCGCCGGCGACCTCGGCCCGGGACGGGCCGGAGTCCTCCAGGTCCTCGAGGACCTGGAGCTCCTTGCCGATCATCCTGGTGACCAGTTCGACCGGCGTGATGTCCGCGGTGCGGTACTCGCCGATCAGCTTTCCGTTGCGCAGCACGGTCATCCGGTCGGCGATGGCGAAGACCTGGTCGATGAAGTGGGACACGAACAGGATCGCCATGCCGCTTTCGCGCAGGGACCGGACGACCGTCAGCAGCTGTTCGACTTCACCGGCGTCCAAACTGGACGTCGGTTCGTCGAGCACGAGCACCCGCGCGTCGACGTCGAGCGCGCGGGCGATCGCGACCAGCTGCTGCACCGCGATGGAGCAGGTGGACAGCTCGGCCGAGACGTCCACGTGGACGTCCAGCCGGGCCAGCAGCTCCTCGGCCCGCTTCCGCATCGGGCCCCATTGGATGCGGCCGAAGCGGCGGGGTTCACGGCCGAGGCAGACGTTCTCGGCCACGGACAGGTTCGGGCAGAGGTTGACTTCCTGGTAGACCGTGCTGATGCCGGCCTGCTGGGCCGAGCCCGGTCCGTTGAAGGCGACGGTGTCGCCGTCCAGTTCGATCGTGCCCGCGTCCACCCCGTACACCCCGGTCAGCACCTTGATGAGGGTGGACTTCCCGGCGCCGTTCTCGCCCATCAGGGCGTGGACTTCGCCGGGGTACATCCGGAAGTCGACCCCGTCGAGGGCGAGGACGCCGGGGAACTCCTTGCGGATACCGCTCATCCGCACCATGGGCTGCGGTTCAGGCATTTGGTGTGCTCCGGGGAGGAGGCGGGGGTCGTGAGTGGTAAGGCGGGTTCTAACCCGCCTTACCAC
>NZ_JBSGBK010000061.1:0-53522 GCF_053601215.1 Amycolatopsis sp. NPDC004772 | reverse complement strand
ACCGAAGCCGGGGTGCGCGGGCCGGGGCCGGGGCGGGGTGAGGTGACTTCGCGCCAAGCGATCAGGCGGAACCACAGCCCCGTCGCGGCGGAGCGACCGAAGCCGGGGTGCGCGGGCCGGGGCCGGGGCGGGGTGAGGTGACTTCGCGCCAAGCGATCAGGCGGAACCACAGCCCCGTCGCGGCGGAGCGGCAGGCCCAGGGTGCGCGCGGGCCGGGGTCGGGTGCGCATGGCCGGAGCCGGGATGCGCAGGGCCGGGGTGCGCGTGGCCAGGCCCGGGGTCCGCGAGCCGGAGCCGGGGGCCGGTGCGGGGTGAGTTCGCGCCGGCCGCTCGGGCTGGAAGCATTGGCCGGCCCCGGTTCCGCGGGTTCGGTGCGCGATTCGTTCGTGAGCGCGCGAGTTGCCGCCAAGCCGACCGAGGCGGAGGGCCGAACCAGCCCCAGGCCACTTCGCGCCGCGGCGGGGGGTGCCAGCCACGGCGCAGGGCCGCGTCCCTACTCGCGCTCGAAGCCGTAAGCGCGCTCCACCCGGGCCACCTCGATGTGGTACCCCGCGTACCACTGCTCCCGTCCCCGGCGCTGAGCCTCCAAATGCTCCGGGTGCTGCTTCCACGCCGCAATCGACTCGGCGTCGCGGTAGTACAGCACCGTCAGCTCGCGGCCTTCCGGGTCCGTGCGGGACTCGCGGCCGAGGTAGCCCGGGTGGGCTCGGCCCAGCTCGCCCATGCGGGCGTCCGTCTCCGGGTAACCGTCCAACTTGGCCGGGTCCAGCTCGCTCGTGATGATCACCGCGTAGTACGGCGGCTCGGGTCTGGTGAACGACACCGTCGGAGCCTAGGGTCGCGATCCCCGGCGCCCCAACCGGTTTTCTCAGCGCAGCGCGTCGCGCAACGTCCGGGCCACGCGGGCCATCAGGACCTCCGCCTCCGGCTGGAGGACCGCCGGCACCCTCGACTCCGTCAGGGCCACCACCGCGAACACCCCTCCGTCCGCGTGCTCGACAACGCCCATCTCGTGCCTCAGGTTCAGCAGCGTTCCCGTTTTCGACGACCAGCGGGCCGCGTCGGAGGCGAAGTCGGGGGTCAAGCGGTGGCGGATCATGTTGTTCGCCATCAGCTCGCGGACGCCCGCCGCCACCGAGGGGTCGATCTTCGACGGCCGCCACAGCGCCTCCAGCAACGAAACCAGCGCCCGGGCCGAGGCCGAATTCGCGCGGGTGACGTCGAGCTGCGGGAGGCGGTGGCCCTGGCCCGCCGTCGACGCGCCGATCGCCAGTGCGTGGGCCAGGTGTGCCTCGCCCTCTTCGAAGCGCTCGGCCGGCGTCTCCACCAGGTCGCGCATCACGTGGCGCACCGCGATCCCGGGCAGGCCCCACTCCCCCAGCATCCGCGTGACCTCCGCCGGCGGCGTCAGTCCGAACAGGACGTCCGCGGCCGTCCCGTCGCTCAGGGACGTGCTCAGGTACACCAGGTCACCGACCGCCACGCGGGCCGGGTGGCGGAAGCGGGTCAAGCCGATCGGGCCCGGGGTCGTGACGCCGCCGGGCGGGACCTCCAGCTGGGTGGCCGCGTCGAGCTCGCCGCGGCGGATGCGGTCGAGGGTGGCCGCCGCCAGCGGGACCTTGACCAGGGAGGCGATCGGGTACTCGCGGTCGGGGTCGAGGCCGATTTCGGCACCCGTGCGCAGGTCGCGGACCAGGAACGAGCCGCGCAGGCCGCCGTCGGCCAGGGCCGTGCGCAGGTCGCGGAGCAGGGCCGCGGTCACCGGGTCGCTCCGAGGCACTGGCCGACCGCCGCACGCAACGTCGTCCGGAGCCGGTCCGCGTCCTCGGACAGCGGTGCTGCGACGTCGAAGCCGCGCGCGAGGTCCAGCTCGCCGATCGGGCGCCAGGTCAGGCCCAGGTCCTCCGCTTGGGCCGGCGAGCACAACAGCAGGTCCTGCGACGCGAACACCTCCGCGGCCGCCGACGTCAGCGCCTCGGCCACCGCCACCTGAGCCGGGGACAGCCCCACCGCGTCCCGCACCCGCAGCACCCGGTCCCGGACGTGCGGGACGTCGTCCTCCGGCTGGATCCAGACGCGCCGCCGCACGCCCGCCGCCCGGCCCGGCCGCAGCGTCTCCAGGTGCACGACCCGGCTCGGCATCGCCCCGACCCCCGCCACGCCCAGCGGCACCGACCAGACGGCTTCCTCGGCCGGGACGGCGGTGAGCGCGGCCCGCACCTCGCTCGTCCGGACGAGCGCGGCCCGCTCCCCCGGCCCGGCCTCGCGGAACTCCAGGTGGATCTCCAGGGCCCTGGCTTCGGCGGCGAGAGCGGCGAGCTCCCGCACCCCGCACGTCGCCGGCACGGCCACCCGCACCGGCCGCAGCCGGGCGCGCTGCGCGTCGTGTTCCATCTCCTCGGCCAGCTGCACGAGCCGCCGCGCGGAGGGCAGCACGTCCCAGCCGAACGGCGTCAGCCGCGCCCGGCGGGTCGAGCGGTCGAAGAGCCGCTCCCCGAAATGCCGTTCGAGCGCGGCGATGCGCCGGCTCGCGACCGGCTGCGGGATCCGCGCGAGGGCCGCGCCCGCCGTGAAACTCCCCGTCTCGCTCACGCTCACGAACGCCCTGCAGCCGCCGACCAGGTCCACGACCACACCTTATGCCAGATCGGCATCGAACCGCGCACTTCCGTCTTGGACAGCATTGACGATCGTCGCGAGACTGCGAGGACGATCAAGAAACCGGAAGGATGTCTTCGTGCCGTTCCCCCGAGCCCGGCAGGCCGCGCTCGCCGCCCTGCTCCTCGTTCCGCTGACCGCCTGCACCGCGGAACCGCCGAAAACACCGAACGCGCCGGAAGCGACGCCGACCCAAGCCACGACACAGCCCGCGGCACCGCAACCGGACTTCGCCCCGCTCGAACGCAGCTTCGACGCCCGCCTCGGCGTGTACGCCCTCGACACCGGCTCCGGCCGCGAGATCGCCCACCGCGCCGACGAGCGCTTCGGCTACGCCTCGACGCACAAGGCGTTCTCCGCCGCCGCAGTGCTCCAGCGCACCAGCATGGCCGACCTCGCGAAGGTGCTGACCTACCGCCGGGCCGACCTGCAGGAGAACTCCCCGGTCACCGAAAAGCACGTCGACACCGGCATTCCGCTGCGCGACGCGATCGACGCGGCGTTGCGCTACAGCGACAACACCGCCGCCAACCTGCTGTTCCAGCAGCTCGGCGGGCCGCCGGGACTCGCCGCCGCGCTGCGCGCGATCGGCGACACGACGACCCACGTCGACCGGACCGAACCCGCGCTCAACGACCTCGCCCCGGGCGACGTCCGCGACACCAGCACCCCGCGCGCGATGGCCGGCAGCCTGCGCACCTTCGCCCTCGGCGACGCGCTGCCGCCGGAGAAGCGGGCCCTGTACACGGACATGATGCGCGCCAACCAGACCGGCGCGACGGTGATCCGGGCGGGCACGCCGGCCGGCTGGGCCGTCGCCGACAAGACCGGCACCGGCGAATACGCCACGCGCAACGACATCGCGGTCGTCTGGCCGCCGGGGCGGGCGCCGATCGTCCTGGCGATCATGTCCAGCCGCCAGGCCGAGGACGCCGACCACGACGACCGGTTCATCGCGCAGGCGGCGAAGCTGACGCTCGACGCCCTGAAGGCGAACTAACCGAAGAGCCGCAGCACTTCCGAGGAGACGTCGTCGAGCCACACCGCCCGCTGCGCGGCGTCGGCGTCGGCCACCACCCGCAGCACCAGCCGCCGCACCTCCGGCTCCCCGAGGTAGGGCGCGAGGCAGCGCCGCCAGATCGCGTCCAGGGGGTCGCCGAACAGCGTCCGCTCGCGCTCCTCCGGGGTGTCGGAGGTGTTGACCACCAGCAGCCGCCGCAGGGACAGCAGCGACTCGGGTGCACCGCCTGCGTCGTCGAGGCGGTAGGCCACGCCGGGGACGAGGATCCGGTCGAGCCAGCCGCCGAGGATCGCGGGCGGCTTGCCCCACCAGTTGGGGTGGATCGCGACGAGCCCGCCGGCCTCGGCGAGTTCCGAGCGGTGCCGCCGCACCAGCGGGTCCGGTTCGGCCGCGAGGAACTCCTCCGCCCGGGACCCGCTGGTGTAGGCCTCTTCCGCGGTCAGGACCGGGTCGAAGCCTTCGGCGTACAGGTCGTGGAACCACACCGGCACCCCGGCCCGCTCCAGCGCGTCGACCACTCGTGCGGCGAGTGCGTGGTTGAAGCTGCCCGGCCGGGGATGGGCCAGCAGGACCACCACCGGCTTCGCGTCGATCACCATGATCGCGCCATCCTGCCATGGCGCACCGCGGGTTCCGCGGAGAGTTCAGCCCGCGTTGGCCAGCAAGCCCGGCCCGGCCGGCGCGCTGCTCACCAGGCACCGGTGGCACGGCATCCCTCGCAGCCCGTCCAGCACCTCGGCTTCCCCGGGGAAGATCGACTCCCCGCACAACGCCGTCAGCTGCTCGGGCACCGGGCCGGACGGAACGGGGATCAGGTGACAGACGCGTCTGCTCTCGCCGACGACGCCTCGGCGTAGCCGCACCAGTGCGAGCATCCCACCGTTATCACCCATGTGAGCACGGTAAGCGACGAACGGCGCAACGGCTTCGTGCCGTCGGCCCAACGATCTTGGGCACCGGTGGTCCCGGACACCAAAGTCACGCCGGGGACAGCACCGCCGAGCCCAGGCGGCGGCACAGGGCCAGCGCCAGCTCGACGTCCAGCCGCGACTCGCCGAGGCCGCGGGGCAGCAGCTCCTGGGCCTTGCGGACGCGGTACTGCACCGAATTCTTGTGCATGGTCAGTTCCGCGGCCGCCGCCGTGTAGCTGCCGCCCGTGCTCAGGAACACCTGGAGCGTCTCGCGCAGGCGGCCGCAGTTCTCGTCGTCGGCGGCCAGCGGGCCGAGGCTGCTCGCGACCCACAGGCGGGCGGCGTTCAGGTCGCTCGTCATCAGCGCCACCGTGCCGACCTCGCGGAAGGTCAGCACGCGGTCGCAGTGCTCCCCCGCCGCCAGCGCCAGCGCGTGCACCCGGCGGGCCTGCTGGTGGGTGTCGCGGAAACCGGCGACCCCGGTGCCGGGATCGCCGACGGTCACCCGGACCCCGGCTTCGGCGAGCGCCGCGTCGAGGTGCTCGCGGCCGACCGTCGCGCCCGGGGCGAGCGGGAGCCACACCCAGGCGCTGGCCTCGTCCCGCGGGACGAACAGCGGACGGCCTTGCCCGCCGACGCGCTCGGACACCGCGCCCGCGACCGATTCCAGCAACGACAGCGCGTCGTCGACCAGGGCCGCCGACGCGTGCCAGACGATCATGCCCACGTGCGTGCCGCGCAGGCGGTAGCCGATCAGCGCCTCGGCCGCGTCGACGTCGGGCGGGCCGCCGTTGCCGTCGAGCAGGTCCGCCACCTTCGCGGCCCGCGCGGCACTGCGGTTGAGCAGCCAGCGGTCGCGTTCGTCCTGGTAGACGGCGACGAGGTGGCGGACGACCCGGGTGATGAACTCGTAGGCGACCCGCAGCAGCCGGCGCATCATGGCCCCGAGCAGGGCCGCGTCGTCGACGAGCCGGGTGCACTCCTGGAACCCGAAGTCGAGCATCGCGGCCTGCCCGAGGTCGTAGGCGCGGATCAGGTCGAACACCGGCGTGCCGCGCTGGGCCAGCCGCCGCGCGTACTCGATCGCCGCGGCCGGCGGCTCGACACCCGCCGGGTCGATGCCGTGCCGGAAGATCTGCAGCGCCGTTTCGATGTTCTGGTACACGCTCGACGACAGCAGGCTCACCATGCGCTCGTCGTCGTTGACCAGGTGCGGCAGGTCGGCGGCGTACAGCTGGACCAGCTCGCCGGTCAGTTCGCCCGCGCGGTCGGCGAGGGTGGCGGCGATCTGCCGGATGCGGTCCGAGACGACTTCTTCGTCCACCATGGAGCCACCTTAGGGGGTGGCGCTTCAAACTAGCCGAGGAACTCGTCGATCAAGTCGAACGTCCGGTCCGGAGCCTGCAGCGCCGGCTGGTGCCCGGCGCCCGCCACCACCTCGAACCGCGCGTCGGCGAACCCCGCCGCATACGCCTTGCCGAACGCCGGCGGGACGACGACGTCGTCTTCGCCCCAGATCAGCAGGGCCGGGACGCGGACCCGCGCGAGCCGGCGCAGCAGCTTCGGATCGGCGAGGCCCGGGCCGGCGTAGGCCCGCATCGCGGCCAGATCGGCCGGGTCCGGTCCGGGCGCGCCGGGCGGCGGCTGCGGCAGGCGCACCGGGTGCCCCTCGATCTCCGGGCCGATCGCGTCGAGCAGGACGAGCCGGCCGAGGCGCCGGCCACGGTCCCGCACGGCCAGTTCGGCCGCGACCCAGCCGCCGAACGAACTGCCCACCACGACGACGTCCTCGAGGCCTTCGTCGTCCAGGAGGTCGAGGTAGGCCAGGGCGAGGTCGTCGACGCCGGTGAACGCGTCCGGCCGCGGGGTGCCCGACCAGCCCGGGTGCGTGGGCGCCAGCACCCGGGCGCGCAGCGCGAAGTGCTCGACGATCGGGGTGACGCTGCGTGGTCCGGCGCCGCCGTGGAGGACGAGCACGGCACGGTCGCCGCCGCCGGTGTCGACGAGGTCGAATTCCATGGGTTTTCCTTCCGTCAGTGTTGTGCGGCGAAGCGCGTCATCTGCTCGACCATCGCGTCGGGCGCGCCGGCGGCGAAGCAGGCTTCGAGGTTGTCCGCCGAAGCCCGCGCGGCTTCTTCGGCGCGGGGGAACAGCGCGGCTTCGTAGGCCGAGAGAGCGCTTTCGACGTCGTCGTGACCGGCCAGCGCGAGGGCCAGCTCGGTGGCGTCCAGCATGGCGAGGTTCGCGCCCTCGCCGGCGAACGGCGACATGACGTGCGCGGCGTCGCCGAGCAGGGTCACGCCCGGCACCCGTGACCAGCGGTGGCCGACCGGCAGGGCGTGGATCGGCCGCGGGATCAGGGGTTCTTCGCTGTCCGCGACCAGGGCCCGCAGCTCCGGGGCGAAGTCGGCGAAGACGTCGAGGAGCCGGCTCCGGTCGGCGAACCCGGCGGCGTCCTCGGCCCGGACCGCGGCGTACACCCGGATGCGACCGCCGCCGGTGCGCTGGGCGATCAGCCCCTTCCCTTCGGCGAGCGCGAACATCGAGCCCGGCCCGACCAGCGCCGCCACGGCCGGGTGCCGATCGTCCACATCGGACAAGCGGGCTTCCACGAAGGACAGTCCGGAATGGTGGGGCACGGCATCCGAAAGCACCGGCCGAACCTTTGACCAGGCGCCGTCCGCGCCGACCACCAGGTCCGCTTCGACGACCTCGCCGGTGGCCAGGGTGAGCCGCCCCGGCGACACCGCGGCCACCTTGGCACCCCAGCGGACGACGCCGTCGGGCAGCGACCCGGCCAGGATCCGCTTGAGCTCGCCGCGATCGACCTCCGGCCGCGTCCCGTCGCCACCGGTTTCCTCGAACCGGACCGTGCCGTGCCGGTCGAGGATGCGCAGTGCCTCGCCCTCCTCGCGGACGACGGCGCGGAACTCCGCCGTCAGCCCGGCCTCGGCCAGCGCCCGCTGACCGGATTCCTCGTGCAGGTCGAGGGTGCCGCCCTGGTCGCGGGCGGCCGGTGCCGCTTCGAGTTCGTAGACGGCCGAAGGGATTTCTCGCATGTGCAGGATCCGGGCCAGCGTGAGGCCGCCGAGGCCGCCGCCGGCGATCGCGATCGACGGCGTCATCGGGCCTCCCCGGAGCCGGGGCGCGGGGTGGCGAGCGCGCCGTTCAGCAGCGCGTCGAACGCCCACCTCGCGCGGGCGGGGCCGGGGCCGGACACCAGGTCGGTGGCCAGCGCGGCGATGTGCGGGTGCGTCCCCGGCGAGACGCCGGCCAGGGACTCGGTCATCACCTCGTGTTCGCGGGCGGCGCCGGGCCGCTCCCGGCGGCTGCCGTGTTCGACGGCCGTCGCGGTGGCGGTGAGCAGCAGGACGTCGACCGCCCAGGCGGCCTGCCCCGGCGCCATGCCGCCCTCGTCGAGCAGGGCCAGCACCGCCTCGACGAGGGCCAGGTAGTGCGGGCCGCTCAGCCGGGTCACCAGCGCGACCCGGGCCAGGCTCGGGTGCGCGAACAGCACCGACCGGTAGGAGTCCAGCACCGCCCACAGGCGTTCGCGCCAGTCCCCTTCGCCGGCCAGGGCGACCTCGGCGAGCAGCTCGTCGAGCACCGCGGCGTGCAGCTCCTCGGTGTCCTTCACGTAGACGTAGAGCGAGGCGGCACCGGTGTCGAGCTCCTTGGCGAGCCGGCGCATGGTGACGCGCTCGACGCCTTCGGCGCGCATGACCGCGACGGCGGCCGCCACGATCCCCTCGCGCGTCAACGCGGGCTTCGCCGGACGCTCCCGGCGATTGTACGTGCTTCCCGGTGTCATGCCGCCACTGTAGCGAACATGTTCGTTGCGAGCACGTTCGCGACGAACATGTTCGTAGTGATCTACATCACGGCAATCAACACATCATTCGGGTGTGTGGAATGCGACATTCGGATCCACCATTTTGTTAAGTCGTCCGTTAAGTGCCACATCGAAAGACTCGAAAATAATCGCGAAAGCGGGAGCGCGATTATTTTCGCGGTCCAGACCACTGGGGAAAGATCACCCGTACGGCGGCTTCTCCTTGCGCCGCAACGATGCCGGACGAGCGACGCCAGCGGTGTACGGTTTTCGAAACTGCCTTACACGACATTTGGCGCTTGTGGCAACTCTCCACGACCGGTATATCTGGGTGACCTGAATTCGCACACGGCCGCCTCGCACAGCCGGCCGGTTCGATGCCGCCCTTCCCCACTCCCCGGAGGCACCACCATGCACCGCCTGGACCCGGCCCGCGATCATGTCATCGGGCTCTACCGCATCGTCATCGGCTTCCTGTTCGCCTGCCACGGCCTCAAGTCGCTCTTCGGCCTGTTCGGGGCGAAGTCCACCATCGCCGTCGGCACCTGGCCCGGCTGGTGGGCCGCGGTGATCCAGCTCGTGTGCGGCGTGCTCGTCTGCGTCGGCCTCGGCACGCGGGTCGCCGCCGTACTCGGTTCCGGCTCGATGGCTTACGCGTACTTCGTCGTCCACCTGCCGACCGGCCTGTTCCCGATCCAGAACGGCGGCGAAGCGGCCGCGCTGTTCTGCTGGTCGCTGCTGCTCGTCGCGTTCGTCGGCGCGGGCCGCTTCGCGCTGGACAACCTGACCGTCCGGCAGCGGTCTTCCGAGCCGGCCCGGGCCGGCGCCGCGGTCTAGGAGGAGCGCGAGATCCCGACGCCGCTGCGCGCGTCGGGACCGTACTTCGCCAGCTCCGCCGCGAGGTCGAGCCGCCCGATCGACGCGCCCTTCGCGCGGTCCTCTTCGGTCAGCAGCTCGCGCGGGATGATCCAGACGACCTCGAACTCCAGCCCGCTGGGATCCTTGGCGTACAGGGACTTCGTGGTTCCGTGGTCGGACGAGCCGACCAGCGCGCCCGCTTCGGCGAGCCGGGCGGCGAGCCGCTCGAGGTCGCCGAGCGTGTCGACCTCCCACGCCAGGTGGTACAGCCCGACCGAGGTCCGCCCGGCCCCGGAGTCCGCGGCGTCCGGGCCGATCTCGAAGAGCCCGAGGTCGTGGTCGTTGGCCGAGCCGGGCGCCCGCAGGAACGCCGCGCCCCGGTGCGCGTCCCCGCCGTCGATGTACCCGAAGCCGAGCACGTCCCGGTAGAACGCCACGCTCGCGGCCAGGTCGCGGACATAGAGCACGGCGTGGTTCAGGCGGAAGATCGACATCGGGGCTCCGTGCTGCGTGCAGATCGGTTGAAGTTTCAACTTAATGTTAAGCGCGTGTTCAGCACCGGTCAACCCGCCGGCGTGGACGCTGCCGGCTCACGCTCCCCTGGACCCACTCTCGGTAGGTCCGGCGACCGACCGGGCGACAAACCTTCGACACCGCATCGAGGCCCTGGTCAGGGCCACCGGCGGTTCGTAGGGTAGGTCCACCGCAGGACACCGTGTCAGCCGTCCCGCGGGCGGTGATGCCCCCGGATCCGACCTTTCCCCGAAGCCAAGTCCCGGGGCATCACCGTATCGATCCGACGTTCCGGCGCACCCCTTCGACGCCAGATACCTTAGTTCTAAGCTATGATTCTTAGCGCTAAGCAATCTCTCGAAGGAGTCTCATGCGCATCACCGTCTTCGGCGCCACCGGCGCCGTCGGCCGCCGGGTCGTCGCCGAAGCCCTCGCCCGCGGCCACGAGGTCACCGCCGTCGTGCGCGACCCGCGCCGCGCCGCGGATCTGCCACCGCAAGCCACCGTGCGCACCGGCGACGCCGCGAACCCGGACGACGTCGCCCCCCTCGCCCGCGGCCACGACCTCGTGATCACCGCCACCCGTCCGGCACCGGGCCGCGAACCCGAACTCGTCGAAACCACCCGGAGCCTGCTGAAGGGACTGACCGGAACCGGCGTGCGGCTCCTCGCCGTCGGCGGCGCGGCCAGCTTGCGCACCCCCGGCGGCACGACCGTGCTCGACGCGCCGGACTTCCCCGCCGAGCTGCGGCCGATCGCCTCGGCCCGTCAAGGCCAGCACGACGTCTACCGCGCCGACACCGGTGTCGACTGGACCTACCTCAGCCCGCCCCTGCTCCTGGAACCCGGCGAACGCACCGGCCACTACCGCCTCGGCCGGGACGACCTGCTCGTCGACGCCGAGGGCCGCTCGGCGATTTCGATGGAAGACTTCGCGATCGCCCTCCTGGACGAGGCGGAAAGCCCCCGCCACCAGCGGACCCGCTTCACCGTCGCCTCGTGACGCATTTACATACATACAACATGTATGTAACCATGGTCGCATGACGAAGCGCAGCGAAGCACTGGGTCAGGAGCACCGTGTCCGGCTGCCCGCCGGCGAGGTGCGGTACTTCGAGCGGGGTGCCGGCACCCCGGTGGTGTTCGTGCACGGGGTGCTGACGAACGCCGAGCTGTGGCGGAAGGTCGTGCCCGACGTCGCCGCGGCCGGGTTCCGGTGCCTGGCGCCGGATCTGCCGCTCGGCGCGCACGACCTGCCGATGCGTGCGGACGCCGACCTCTCCCCCGCCGGCAACGCCGACGTCATCGCCGACTTCCTCGACGCACTCGACCTGCGGGACGTCACGCTCGTCGCGAACGACACCGGTGGCGCGCTGACGCAGATCCTGCTCGGCCGGCGTCCCGAGCGGGTCGGCCGGGTCGTGCTCACGCCGTCGGACTGCTTCGAGTGCTTCTTCCCGCCGATCTTCAAGGCGCTGCCGCCGCTCGCCCGGATCCCCGGATCGATGGCGGTGCTCGGGCAGCTGTTGCGGTTCCGGGCGCTGCACCCGCTGCCGGTCCTCTTCGGCTGGGTCGTCAAGCGGCCGCTCCCGGACGCCGTCGCGCAGGCCTACCTCTCGCCGCTGCGCAAGTCCGCCGGGGTCCGGCGTGACCTGCGGAAACTGCTACGGGAGGTACATCCGCGGCACACCCTGGCCGCCGCGGAGAAGCTGCGGAGCTTCGACCGGCCCGTGCTGCTCGCGTGGGCACCGGAGGACAAGCTGTTCCCGATCCGGCTGGCCCACCGGCTCGCACAGCTGCTGCCGGACGCGAAACTCGTGGAGGTGCCGGACTCCTACACCTTCCTGTCCGAGGACCAGCCGGCGGTGCTGGCCCGCCACGTCGTCGAGTTCGCGGGCGCCATGGCAGATTAGGCGGGTGCGACGTACCCAGCAGGACCGTTCCGCCGGCACGAAGGCCGCCCTGGTCGCCGCCGCGCGCGAACTGTTCGCCGCCCGCGGCTACCAGGCCGTGCCGGCCGACGAGATCACCCGCGCCGCCGGGGTCACCCGCGGCGCGCTGTACCACCACTACGCCGACAAGCAGGGCCTGTTCCGGGCCGTCGTCGAGGACCTGGAACGCGAGCTGACCGAGGAGGTGCGGGCCGCGTTCGCCGCCGGCACCGACCCCCTTTCCGGCATGCTGCAGGGCCTCGGCGTGTTCCTCGACGCGTGCCTGCGCGAGGAGGTCCGCCGCATCTCGCTCACCGACGCCCCCGCCGTGCTCGGCTGGGACGTCTGGCGCGAGATCGAGGCGGAGTACGGTCTCGGCCTGATCGTCGCCGTGCTGGAGCAGGCCAGGGCGGACGGGCTGATCGTCGAACTGCCCGTCCGCGCCCTGGCCCAGCTGGTGCTCAGCGCGGTGATGGAAGCGGCGCGGATGATCGCCGCGGCCGACGACCCGGCCCGCACCCGCGCCGAGGTGCAGCAGGTCCTCGGCGGCTGGCTCGGCAGCCTGGTGCGGACCTAACGCGTCCGGTAGGTGCTGAGGATCGCCGGCCCGACCCGGGTGGTCGAGACCAGATCGAAGTCCACGGCGTCGGCGAAGAGCCGCCGGCCCGTTCCGGCGACGCTCGGGAAGACGAGCAGGCGGTACTCGTCGACGAGGCCGTGGCGGGCGAGCTCGTGGGCGATCCCGATCGAGCCGATGACGACGACGTCCCGTTCTTCCCGCGCGACCGCTTCGGTGAGCTCTCCTTGCAGGAGCACGGAGTTCTGCCACGCGGACACGTCGTGGAGGGTCCGCGAGGCGACCAGTTTGGCGGCGGCGTTGAGCCGGTCGGGGAACTCGCCCGAGCGGCCGGGCCAGAGCTTCGCGAACTGCTCCCACGTGGCTCGCCCGAACAGCAGGACGCCGGTGTCCAGCAGGGACCCGAGCCGGAACTTGTCCCCCGCCACGGCTTCCGGGCCGTGGCGGAACGCCCATCCGCCGGCGGGGGTGCCGCCGCTGCCGTCGGGGTCCTCGACGACGCCGTCCAGGGTGGTGAACTCGACGACGATCACGCTCATGACTGCTCCCGGTGTCTCCCTCGCCGCGCCCCGGTGGCGCGGCCGCACCGGTACCTACCGGCGGCGGCCGCCGGATTCATCGGCCGCCGCCGGGAAGTTTTCCTACGCCGTCACCAGCGACAGGCCGTAGGTCTGGAGGATCTCGTTGACCGGCTGGAACCAGGTCTCCCCACCGGAGCCGCAGTTGCCCCAGCCGCCGGAGGTGACGCCCTGGGCCTGGTCACCGGTGATGAACGAGCCACCGGAGTCGCCGGGCTCGGCGCAGACGTTGGTGCGCGTCATCTGGTAGACGGCGCCCTGGGCGTAGTTGACCGTCTCGTTCTGGCCCAGCACCGTGCCGCAGTGCCAGTGCGTGGTCGAGCCCGAGCGGCACACCGACGTGCCGACGGGCGCGACCCAGGACCCGCGGACGAGCGCGTCGCTCACCGTGCCCCAGCCGAGCACGACCGGCGCGGTCCACCAGCCGCCGCCGATCCGGATGAACGAATAGTCGTTGCCCGGGAAGGACGAGCCGGCGAAGGTGCCCATCCACGAGCCGTCCCAGCCGACGACCGAGCTGCCGGTGCCGCCGCAGTGCCCGGCGCTGACGAACCCGCCCTGCACGGAGAAGCCGATCGAGCAGCGGGTGTTGCCGTTGATGTAGTAGGGGTCGCCGCCGACGGTGCCGGCTGAGAAGGGCTGCGCGGCCGGCGCGGTCTGCACGGTGACCGGGCCGGCGGCGCGGGCCTTCGCGAGGAAGGCGTCGACGTCGGCGCCGTGCGCACCCGGCTGCAGGGTGACCACGACGCTGCCGGCGCGGGGATCGACCCGCCAGCCGCCGACGGCGGCCGGGGCGGGCTTCGCCTTGGCCGACGCGTCGATCGCGGCCTTGGCGGCGTCGAGTTTCGCCGCGCTGGTCGTGGCCGCGACGGGCTCGGCCCCGGCCTGCCGGACGGCGGCGGCCGCGGCCGGGTCGGTCACGCCGACCACCAGCTTGCCCCGCGCGGGGTCGAACCACGCCCCGCCGAACGCGGCGCCGGCGGCCTGCTGGGCACCGGGCAGCACCCGGGAGGCGGTCATTTCCTGGGTGAGCCGGGCCGACGCCTGGGCGGCGGTGAGCCCGAGATCCCGCTGCATGGCGGCGATCAGCCCGGGCGAGGCCTGGGCAACGGCGGGGGTGAGGGCGGTCAGGGACGCGGTGAGGACGGCGGCGGCGCTGCCGAGGGTCAGGGCGATTCTTCGACGCATGGGAACTCCTCCAAGGCCGGGGGAAAGAAACACACCGTCCGACGAGTGTGCGGGTGACGTCCGCGCCGGGTCCAGATTTGTCCGGTCTTCTGTCCGATTTCCCGGCTTCTCGTCCACTGTGGATAGTTCAAGTTGCTTGCCCGGCAGGGGTTTCTCCGCGCATGCCGGAGAGGCGGACCGGCTCTCGGGCCGCCCGCGTCGGTGTCACCACCCTTCTTCGCGGCGTTGCGGAGTGGTCTGAACCAAGTAGAACACGTTTCCACGACGGCGAGCCCGGACGGGAGTCTGCCGGGCACCGGACGTGCCCGGCCGTCCCCCCGGCCACCTACGGCCCCGAATCGGAGAACTCCGGGCACGACGCCGCCCAGCCACCGATTTTCCGGCGGCCGGGCGGTTCCGTGCCCGGAATCAGATTTCGTCGACCTGGTAGGCGATCACCCGGGCGGGCACGAGAAGCGCACCGGAGCACTCCGCGACCGCGGGACCGAATCCGTACGGCACCGGAAGACCGGCGACCAGCCAGAACGCGCTGCCGTTCGAGCAGTGCGCGAGGACGCGGTATCCGTAGCCCTCACCGGGAAAGCAGCTGACGGAGACACCCTGCCCGACCAGGGTCCCGTAACGCTCGCCGAAGCAGCCGGGTGGCGCGAAATCACCGGTCGCCGCGGCCGCCGGCACGACCGACAGACCGAGCAGGGAAAACACCGCGATCGCAAAAACCGCGCATTTCCTTAGCATGACCACTCCTCCAACGCCGAGAACCCGACGTGCCGAGCGTAGAAGTGCGCGAGAATTACCGGCAATTCATCGGGCCAGTGAATCGGCACGCAGCGGAAAGTCACAGCGCTGCTCCATCCGGGCTAGCCCGCGCCCCTGGACGGATGGCGGATTCCCCGCCGCGGCCCGCGGATCCGCTCGCAGCCCGGCACCACCCCGGGCGCAGCGTCCGAACAGGACGGTCAGTGCGCGAAGGCGTTCAGGAACCGGTCCCGGAAGGAGTCCATCTTCCAGATCGGTGCCTGCGCGCCCGGGTGCAGGCCGTCCTGCCAGCCCCAGCCGGCGATCCGGTCGAGCACCTTCGGGTCCTTCGCCACGATCGTGATCGGCACGTCGTGGACCGCGCCCTGCGGGGTGACCACCGGCGGCTGGTGGTCGCCGAGGAACACCAGCACCGTGTTCTCGTCGCCGTACTGCTTGACGAACGAGACGACCGTCTTCAGCGAGTAGTCCGTCGCGTCGCGGTAGGCCTCGCGGATCTTCTCCGGGTCCTTCCAGACCGATTCCGGCGCTTCGCCCGCCGCGGGCTGGGGATTGAAGATCGAGCCGTCGCCGACCTGGTTCCAGTCGACCAGCCAGGGCCGGGGCGACCAAGGTGCGTGGCTGGATACGAGGTCGACCTCCGCCATCACCGGCCGCTGCGGCGTCGCGTTCGCCAGCTCCTTGCGCTGCAGCATCGAGAGCGAGAACTGGTCCGGCATGGTCGCGTAGGCGAAGCCCGGGCCGTGGTACCCGATCGAACGGGCGTCGTAGTAGGCGTCCGGGTGGTAGAACTTCTGGCCTTCCGGCCAGTCCTTCGTGTGCGCGGGCACGTCCCAGACCGTCCGCCAGCCCGCCCGCTGGAACGCCCCGCCGAGGGTCAGCCGGTCGCTGGCGAGGAGGTCGTTGTACCGCTGCTGGTTGTCGATCCACATCCCCGACTGCACCGTCGAGTGCGCGAGCCAGCTGCCGCCGCCGAACGTCGAGGACGACAGGAACGCGCTCTTCGCGCCGATGCCGGCCGCGCGCAGCTCGGCCGTGCCCGCGTCGAGCGTCGGGCCGATCTTCGCGCCGATGACCGGGTCGTCGAGTGCGATCCGGCCGTAGCTCTCCACGAAGGTCAGCACGACGTTCTTGCCGCGCAGCCCGGTCAGCAGCTGCGGGCCCGGCGTGGAGCGGAACGCGTCTTCGGCGGCGACTTCCCCGAACGGCCGCTGGTCCCGCAGGTCGGCGCCCACCTGGCGCAGGTCGCCGTAGGCCAGCGCGGCGGCGCTCTGCGCGGCCACCGGCTGCCCCGGCGCGATCTCGACGCCGAACACCGACGAGACGATCCAGACCACGGACAGGACGGCCACGACCCGGGTGGCGCCGGTCCGCCGTCCGGCGGCGACGCGGCTCAGCCGCAGCATCGCCAGCACCATCAGCACCACGACGGCCACCGCGAGCAGGCCGGCGCCGATCAGCGCGGCGATCGTGGCCGCGTCCCCGATCTGGCCGGCCAGGAACTCGACGCCGGCGTGGAAGAAGCTCCAGTCGTAGACCGGGTCGAACGGCTTCTCCAGCGTCGCGTAGAAGCCGGTGTCGAGGGCCTTCATCAGGGTCAGCAGCCCGAGGCCCAGCCCGGCGAGCACGGCGGCGACGCGGCGCGCCCGCGGCGGCAGGACCAGCAGGACCGCCCCGATGACGAGCCCCTCGACGGGCACGCGCACCAGCGCGGCGGCGGAGAACGAGCTGAGGTCGTCCGGGGCGAGCAGCCCGAACAGCACGAGCAGCGCGGCCAGCACGGTGAGGGTCCGGCTCGCGACGACGTGCCGCCGCCGTCCGGGCCGGGGCAGCCCGAAGTCGGGCAGGGCCACCCCCGGGACCGGGGTGCGGCGGCGGACGCGCCGCACCAGCGGCAAACCGATGTTTCCAACCATGGCGAGCCTCACGTCGTGGTGCACGGTGATCGCCGGCCCGTGCGGCCGGGCGGCGATCGTCACCCCCGATATACGGGCCGCGGCGGCGCGCGGTTCACGCACCCCGGGTCCGCCCGCACCGCCGGCGGGTCGGAGTCCGCCATCGCGGGAGGATCCGGACGATCGGCCGCCGCTACCCGCCGCCGGCCTTCCCAAACCCCCGCGGACCGGCTTTCACCCGCACAAACACCCGAAATCCCCGGCACAGGGGAACGAGCGTTGCGAGCCCGCTCGGCCAGTGTTCTCCTCGGGAGGTCCGAAGATCCACTCCGAAGGAGGCCCACGATGAACCTGTTCGACAAGGCGAAGGAAGCGCTCGGGAAACACCCGGACCAGGCCGACCAGGGTGTCGACAAGGCCGCCGAGGCCGCCAAGGGGCGGTTCGGCCAGCACGCCGACAAGATCGACCAGGGCTCGGAGAAGGCGAAGGAGTTCCTGCACAAGCAGGGCGGCGGGCAGCAGGACGCACCGCCCCAGTGAGCCGCCGCGGGTGAATCCCAGCCGTCCGGGGGAAGCACGCTTCGCCGCCCCCGCGGCTGGGTACCACCGGCTCCGTGGTCGCCACCTACCTCGTCCCCGTCCGGACCGCCCTGCTCCTGTTCCCGCTCGTCGCGCTCGCCGTGATGCTGCCGGCCGCCTTCGTCAGCTACCGCCGCCGCGGCCGCGCCGGCGGGTGGCCGACGTTCGTCTTCTACACGTTCCTCTTCTACCTGCTGGCGATCGCCACGCAGACGGTGCTGCCGCTGCCCGCCGACCCGGCGTACTGCGCGGGCCACACCTACGCGAGTTCCCCGCAGCTGCGGCCCTTCTACTTCGTCGAGGTGGTCTCCCAGCGGGCCCGCGGCCACTGGAGCCCCGGCGCGCTGCTGCACAACCCGGCGGTCTGGACCACCGCGCTCAACGTCGTGATGCTGGCCCCGCTCGGCTTCTACGTCCGCTACGCCCAGCGGATGCGGCTGCTGCCGGCCACCCTGATCGGCTTCGGCGTGTCGCTGTTCTTCGAGCTGACGCAGCTGACCGGCCTCTGGTTCGTCTACCCGTGCCCGTACCGGCTCTTCAGCGTCGACGACCTGATCCTCAACACCGCGGGCGTCGTCGCGGGCTGGCTGCTGGCCGGCCCGCTCGGGCGGCTCCTCCCGTCGCCGGAACCCGAGCACGACCGGCGCCGCTACGCCGCCCGGGTCACCTTCACCCGGCGGCTGTTCGCGCTGGCCACCGACCTGCTCGGGTTCGGCGCGCTGCTCGGGTTCCTCTTCGGCCTGCTGACGCTGTTCGGCGAGGACCTGCGCCACCGCGACACGCCGGTGGTCATCCTCGCCCTCGTGTGGTTCGTCGTGCTGCCCGCCGTGACCGGGTCCACCCCCGGCAAGCGCGCGGTGCTGCTGCGGGTGACCCGCCGCGGCGGCCGGCGGGCCGGACCGGTCGCCCTGCTGGTCCGCAACGGCGTGCTGCTCTCGCCGCTGTGGCTGACCTGGCTGCTGCTGGACCTGGACCGCTGGGACCTGGCCGGCCACCCCGAGCAGCTGCTCCTGCCGGTCGCGCTGGCCGCGTCGGTGTTCGTCGTCGGCGTCTGGACGCCGCTGGCGGTGCTGCTCGACCCCGAGCACCGGGCGCCCTACGAGCGGCTGACCCGCACCGTGAACACCGCCGTCGTGCCGCCGGCGGAGGCGGAACCGGAGCCGGCGCCCGCGCCGCCGGAGAAAGTCCTTAAAGGACAGTAAGGGGACACCGGCCTGCCCACGGTCGACAGCGCTGGTAGATTGCGTCCGGAACGGGTTGAGCCGCCAGCCCGTGTCCCGATCCCCATCCAGGAGCTTGTGATGACCACCGACGCAGCGCGGCCCCGGCAGCGGCATTCGGGTGACGGCTGGTCACTCGAAGCACACGACTCCGGGGGTACCGGGGTCTACACCCTGCGCGGTGAGTTCGACTTCGCGGCCTCGGCGAAGCTGGCCGAGCTGCTCCCCGCCGACCCCGGCCCCGAGCGGGTCGTCGTGGACATGGCCGAGGTCGCGTACTGCGACTCCAGCTGCCTGCAGGTCCTGTTGCGGCTGGCCCGCGGCCTGCGTGCGGCGGGCGGCCGGTTCGCCGTCGTGTCGGCCTCCCCGGCCGTGACCCGGCCCATCAGCCTGCTCGGCCTCGGCGACGTCATGCCCGTGTACCCGGCTCTCGAGTCGGTCGAAGCTTCCTGGGGTGCGGCATGACGACCTCGGACACCCGTGTCGGCGGGCCCGGTTCCGGGCATGAAGAAGGGGAGGGCCTCCCCGCGGGGGCCGGCACGGCGAAGGAGGCGGACGTGAAACTCCGATCGATCCGGCACGAACTCGGCATCTCCCCCGAGCTGTCCGAACTGGCGCGGGTCCGCCACTGGGTCCGGACGGTCCTGCGCGGCTTCCCGGCGCACTTCGTCGGCACCGCGGTGATGGTGGTGGACGAGCTGACGTCGAACGCGCTGCGCCACGGCCGCGCGCCCTACCACGTCCGCCTGCTGCCCGGCGCCGCCAAGCTGCGGATCGAGGTCGACGACAGCGGGGGCGAGAGTGCCCGCCGCCGGACGCCGTCCGACCACGGCGGCCGCGGGCTCCTGCTGGTCGAGCGCTGCGCGGCGGCCTGGGGCCAGCTGCGCCGGCCCAGCGGCAAGACGCTGTGGGCTGAGCTGGCCACCGACCCGGATCCGGCGAGCGCCCGTGGCTGATCCGGCGCACACCGCGCCCGCCGTCGCGATCGACGGCGCCGGGGGCTGGGCGGGCGCACCGGCCGCGGCCGTGGTGCTCGACCGGTCCGGGACGATCCGCGCCCTCAACGACGCCGCCCACCTGCTGTTCCCCGCCGCCGCACCCGGCGGTTCGGCGGCCGGGACGGTCGCCGGATGGCTCGTCGAAGCCCATGACCGCGGCGCGGACGAGGTCGTCCGCGGCGAAGTGGGCGACCAGGCGTTCGCCGCGCACCCGGTCCCGCACGGCGAGGCCGTGACCTGGTGGCTGGTCGACGAGACCGACGTCCACTCGGCGCGCGAGGCGCTGGCCCGCGAGCAGGAGCGGACCACGTTCCTCAGCGAGGCCTCCGCCGCGCTGCTGGGCTCGCTCAACCTGGACCGCTGCATGGAGGTCGCCGCCCAGCTCGCCGCCGAGCACCTGGCCGACGCCGCACTCGTCCTGGCGCCCGCCGCGGGGACGAGCTTCCCCGCCGTCACCTGCGTGCGCGGTGGCCGGCCGGTCCGGTCCCGGCTCGCCATCGACCCGGACGACCTGCCCGGCCTCGGCGAAGCGCTGCAGGGCTTCCCGCCGGTGCCGTCGCGCTGGCTCGACCCGGACGCGGCGCCGTCCTGGGTGCTGCCGGAGGGCTTCGGGCCGGTCGGCTCGATCGTCGTGACGCCGCTGCCCGGCCACGGCGTCCCCGCCGGGGCCCTGGTCCTGCTGCGCCGCGGCGACCGGGCGTCGTTCACCGCCCAGGAGGAGCTCTTCGCCCGGCTGTTCGCGGCGCGGGCGGGCGCGGCGATGTCGGCGGCGCGGGTGTTCGCGCTGCAGGCGTCGATCACCGACACGCTCATGCGCGAGCTGCTCCCGCCGACCCTCGAACAGCTCGGCGGCGTCGAGTTCGCCGGCCGCTACCGCCCGGCCCGCGACGGCGAGCGGATCGGCGGCGACTTCTACGACGTCCACTCGGCGGTCACCACCGAGGGCGACGAGTCACTGGCCGTGCTCGGCGACGTCTGCGGCAAGGGCCTCGACGCGGCCGTGCTCACCGGCAAGATCCGCACCACGCTGCGGGCGCTGCTGCCGATGGCCGGCGACCACCACCGGCTGCTCGAACTGCTGAACCGCACGCTCGGCGAGAACGCCGACGCCCGCTACGTCACGCTCGTGCTGGCCTCCGCGCGGCGCGAAGGCGCCACCGTCCGGCTGCGCGTCACGTGTGCGGGGCACCCGCCGCCGCTGATCGTGCGGGCCGACGGCCGGGTCGAGGAAGCCGACAGCCTGGGCAGCCTGATCGGCGTGCTGCCCGAGATCGAGTCGTCGAGCGCGGACATCACGCTGCACCCCGGCGAGACCTGCCTGCTCTACACCGACGGGATCGTCGAGGCGAAGGGCGGCCCGCTCGGGGACGCCATGTTCGGCGAGGAGCGGCTCATGCAGGCCCTGGCCGAGTGCGCGAACATGCCGGCCGACGCCGTCGTCGAGCGCGTGCAGATGCTCGCCTCGCAGTGGATCGGGCGCGGCACCCACGACGACATGGCCGTGCTGGCGATCACCGCGCCGCGCGGGCAGCACCTGGCCGCGGTGGGCGGCCACGGACGCGGGAGGTACACCGCTTGAGCACCGCTACCCGGAGCACCGGGGTGGCCGAGCACGCCGAACGGCTGTGGACCGCCGTCACGGCCGGCGACGAGTACACGGCGGGTGACGTCGTGGTCCGGGCGCTCGGCGACGGGACCGACCCGGAGAGCGTGCTGCTCGACGTGATCGGCGCGGTGCAGCGGCGGGTCGGGCGCGAGTGGGCGGCGAACCGCCTCACCGTCGCCCAGGAGCACGCGGCGACCGCGATCAACGACCGCGTCATCGCCGCCTTCGGCTACGTGCTCAAGCGCCCGGAACCGCACCTCGGCCGGATCACCGTCGCGTGCGTCGACGGGGAGTGGCACGCGATGCCGGCCCGGCTGCTGTCCGAAGTGCTCCGATTGCGCGGGTTCCAGGTCGACTACCTGGGCGCGCAGGTGCCGGCCCCGCACCTGGTGGCCCACCTGCACCGGACCGGCCCGGACGCGGTGGCGCTGTCCGGTTCGCTCGCGCCCCGGCTGCCGACGGCGCACGCGACGATCACGGCGTGCCAGGCGGCGGCGACCCCGGTCATCGCGGGCGGCGCCGCCTTCGGGCCCGACGGCCGGTACGCGCGGCTGCTGGGCGCCGAAGCGTGGGCCCCGGACGCGCGGGCGGCCGCCGACCGGCTGGCCGAGCCGCTCCCCCGGCCGCACGCCGCCCACCAGCCGCTCGACGACCTGCCGCACCTGGCCGACCAGGAGTACACCCTGGTCACGCGCAGCTCGGGCCGGCTGGTTAAGGCGGTGCTGGCCGGGTTGGAGGAGCGGATCCCGGCCATGCGGGCCTACACCGATCTGCAGCGCCAGTACACGGCGGAGGACCTCGCGCACACGGTCGACTACCTGGCGACCGCCCTCTACGTCGGCGACACCGAGCTGTTCACCGGGTACCTGAGCTGGACGGCCGGGATCCTGACCGCGCGGGGCGTCCCGGCGGCCTCGCTCGAACCGGCCCTCGAGCTGCTCGAAGCGGAACTGCGCGACTTCCCGCGGGCCACCGGCATGCTCCGCACCGCACGAACCCACCTGGCGGAGCCGGCCGCCGGATCGGAGCGGTCCGCATGACGTCCGGGCTCACCTGCACCTGGGTGGTGGAGAACGGCGTCGCCCGCGTGGCGATCGACGGCGACCTCGAGTTCGCGACCACCGGCACGCTGCTGCGGCTGGTCACCGACCGGCTGACCGGCCGGCCGGCCGTCCACGAGGTGCGGCTGGACTGCGCCGGGATCGGCTTCTGCGACTCCTCCGGGCTGTCGGAGCTGATGAAGGTGCTCCACGTGACCGCCGACGCCGGCGCCCGGCTACACCTGGACAACCGCCAGCCCGCCCTGGACCGGCTCCTCACCCGCACCGGCACGGCCGCCTACCTCACCGGCGAAGCGGCGATCTCCCGGGCCCGGCGGGATTCCTGAGCCGGTCCTCCTCCCCGGAGCGTGGGCGTCGCCGCAAGCGCCTACGGAGCGGGAATCGCCGGGCACACGGTCCCCCTGGCGGGCAGCTCGAGATCGTCCAGGTAGGCCTCGATCCGGCCGGCCACGCACGGTGACGACAGGAACGCGATGTGCGCGTCGCCCGCGTACTTCAGGAGCACACTCCCCTGGATCTGCGCCGACACCCTGGCGACGTTCCCGTACGGCGACCACGGGTTGCCCTCGGCGCCCACGATCAGGATCGGGGGCGCGTCCCGGACGATCGCCGGCCGGGGCGGGTTCGTGGCCGGGGTGCGGCGGCCGACGCAGCCGCTGAGCGCGTCCCACGCCTGGGATGCGCCGCGGGTGTGCGGGGCCGCCGCGGCCACGATCGGCCGGGCCGCGAGCAGGTCGGCCACCGACGCCGGGTAGTCCTCGCACATGCCGGCCCGCATCGGGTTCCACAGGTCGCGAAAGCCCCACGAGTAGCGGTAGACGAAGGCGAACACCGGGCTCGTGCCGCGGCTCGCCTGCTGGATGGCGGTCGCCAGATCGGCCCACCCCATGCCGCCGCCCGGGAGGGTCAGGTCGCCGATCTCCAGCAGCTGCTCGGTGAGGAACGCCAGGTCGTCACCGCGCACCGCGACCGTCGTCTGCTGCGGCTCCGGCCGGCCCGGCTCCGGCGGCAGGTCGAGCCGGACCGGGTGCCGGTCGGCTTCGCGCAGCAGGGCGTCGTAGACCGCGGGCACGTCCTGTCCGTGCAGGACGCAGCTCGCCGATCGGTGGCACCACGCCACGAACCGCGTGAACTCACGCTCCACTGCGGACGCGTACTCCGCGGCCCGGACGACCACCGGGACGCTGTGGTCGAGCGGGCTGTCCATCGCCATGGCCCGGACGCGGTGCGGGAACAGCCGCGCGTACGCCTGCCCCGGCCCGGCGTAGCCGTAGAAGAAGAAGCTGGCCCGCTCTTCGCCCAGGGCGGCCCGGACGGCGTCGAGGTCCTTGGCCTGGGTGACGGTGTCCAGGTGGCCGGGCAACGGGCCGGCGCAACTCGCCTCGTACGCCCGGTTGTGCCGGACCAGCGCGCCGACCTCGGCCGCCGAGCGCGGGAACACGGTCACGCCGGGGTCGTGCACCGGCCGGCCGCAGTCGATCGCGTCGGACCGGACCGGCGCGGGCAGCCGGCCGGTGAACGGGTGCACCCCGCCGCCGCGGAGGTCCACGCCGATGAGGTCGAAGTCGCGCAGCAGGCCGGGGAACATCGCGAACACCCCGGCGCGGACGTCGGTGAGCAGGAAGTCGAACCCCACGCCCGGCGCCATGAACAGCACGCCCTTGCGGTGCGCCGGGTCCGCCCGGTGCCGGTTGAAGGCCAGGGTGATCTTCGGCCCGCCCGGCCGGTCCCAGTCCAGCGGGACGGCGATCTTCGTGCATTCCGCATCCACGCCGCAGGGCACCCAGTCAGGGCGTTCCGGCGCGGCGGAGGCGGGTTGAACGACGACGGCCACGAGCAGGATGACGAGTGCCGCGATCCTTCCCCACATACTTCCCCCCATGAGATGTTTGGCTACTAAGATTCTTATCATGGGGTGTGGGTGCTGTCGACCGCGATCGCCGCCTTGGGGCTGCCTGGCAGAAGTTTCAGCTGGCTGCCGGCTTGCTCGCCGGTCGGCCCCGGGCAGGCCGGGGACGGGCCGATGGTCCCGCGCCTCCTGCGGATTCGCCGAACCGGACGCGGCCGGGCTCACCACCGGCCCGGCCGTGCCCGCGGCGAGAAGGCCTACTCCTCACGAGCGATCTGCCGGCCCTGGACCTCCTGGCGCGCCAGCTTCGACGGCCACCAGATCCGCCGCCCGACGTCGATGGTCAGCGCCGGGACCAGCAGGGACCGCACCAGCAGCGTGTCCAGCAGGACCCCGAACGCGACGATGAACGCGATCTGCGCCAGGAACAGGATCGGGATCACCGCCAGCGCCGAGAACGTCGCGGCCAGCACGACGCCGGCCGAGGTGATCACCCCGCCCGTCAGCGACAGCCCGCGCAACGTCCCGTCGCGCGTTCCCCGCGTCAGCGCCTCCTCCCGCACCCGGGTCATCAGGAAGATGTTGTAGTCGATCCCCAGCGCCACCAGGAAGACGAAGCCGAACAGCGGCACCACCGGGTCCGCGCCCGGGAAGTCCAGGACGTGGTTGAACACCAGCGCCGACACGCCCATCGTCGCCGCGAACGAAAGGACCACCGTCGCGATCAGCAGCAGCGGGGCCAGCAACGACCGCAGCAGCAGCGCCAGCACCAGGAAGATCACCAGCAGCACGATGGGGATGATCAGCGCCCGGTCGCGCTTCGACGTCTGCTGTGTGTCCAGCTGGATCGCCGTCGGGCCGCCCACCTTGGCGTTCGCCTCCGGGACCGCGTGCACCGCGTCGCGCAGGCGCCCGACCGTCGCGACCGCCGCCTCCGAGTCCGCCGGGTCCGTCAGCACCGACAGGATCTGGACGCGGCCGTTCACCACCTTGGGGCGGCCATCGGGGCCGGGCAACGGGAACGACTGCGCCACTCCGTCTATTGTGGACGCCTTCAGCACCGCGGGCAGCGCGCCGGCGTCGGCGATCGTGATCGCCGGTGCGCCGAGGCCGCCCGGGAAGTGCCGGCCGAGGATCTCCTGCCCGGTCCCGGATTCGACCTGGGTCAGGAAGACGTCCGACTGCGCGGTCCCGGACGCCTTGAGCTGCGGCAGGAACGCCACGCCGACACCGAGCACCAGCGCCGTCACCACCCAGACCGTGCGCGGGCGGCGGCCGACCAGGCGCGCGACCCTCCCCCAGATCCCGGACGTCTCCGGGTGCGGCGAACCCAGCGCCGGCTTGAACGGCCAGAACGCGCCGCGCCCGCACAGGGCCAGCGCGGCCGGCAGGAACGTCGTGGACGCGAGCAGCGCGGCGCCGATGCCGATCGCCGCCACCGGGCCGAGGCCCTTGTTCGAGTTGAGGTCGCTGAACAGCAGGCACAGCACGCCGAGCACGACCGTGCCCGCCGAGGCCGCGATCGGTTCGAGCGTCGCGCGCCAGGCGAGTTTCAGCGCGTCGAACCGGCTCGGCGTGTCGCGCAGCTGCTCGCGGAACCGCGCCACCAGCAGGAGCGCGTAGTCGGTCGCGGCGCCGAAGACGAGGATCGAGAGGATGCCCTGGCTCTGGCCGTTGAGCGCGAGGACGTCGTGCTTCGCCAGCAGGTAGACGACGAGGCTGGCGAGCCCGAGCGCGAACACCGCCGACAGCAGCACCAGGAACGGCAGCAGCGGGCTGCGGTAGACGGCGATCAGGATGAGGGCGACCACGCCGCCGGCGACGAGCAGCAGGATGCCGTCGATGCCGCCGAACGCCTTGACCAGGTCGGCGATCTGCCCGGCCGGGCCGGTGACGAGCACGGTGAGCCCGGCCGGTGCGCCGCCGAGCTGCGCCCGGACCTCCTTGACGACGTCGGCGGGGTTGCCGTCGGCGAAGATCGGCACGGCGAGCTGCGCGGCCTGGTCGTCGCGCGGTGCCTGCTCCGGCCGGCCGAGCGGGCCGGCCACACCGGGTACGCGGCCCAGCTCCTGGGCCTTGGTCTCGAGGAACCGCCGGTCTTCCGCGGTCAGGCCGCTGGTGCGCTCGGCGACGACGGTGGCGGGCAGGACCTGGCGCGGGGTGAACGCCTTCTGCTCGTCGGAGACCTCGGTGGCTTCGGCCGAGCGCGGCAGGAAGGCGGCGTTGTCGTTCTTCGCGACTTCGCTGAGCTTGCCGGCGAACGGGCCGCCGAACCCGCCCAGGCCCAGCCAGGCGATCACCAGGAGGGCCGGGATCAACCAGCGGAGGCGGCGCGGGGAGTCGTTCATGGTCGCTAAGGTCCTTTCGAGCGCGAACACGCCCAATTGTTCAGCAAGCTGAACATTTTGCACGACGACCCGGAGTGACGGTGAGCACAGCCCCCGAACCCGATTTGAGCACATGGCCGACCGGCCGGTTACTCGCCGTGGCCGCACGACTGGTGGAGCAACGCTGGGTTGCCGTGCTCGACGGCATGGGTCTCACCCACGCGGGCCTCATCGCGCTGCACACCCTGCGCGACGGGCCGCTCCCCCAGCGGACGCTGGCCCAGCGCTGCCAGGTGACCGACCAGACGATGAGCCGCACGCTCGACCGGCTGACCAAGGCGGGGTTCGTCAGCCGGGCCGCCGACCCCGCCGACGCCCGCCGCCAGCTCACGCGGCTGACCCCGCGCGGCCGGGAGGTGCACGAGCGGGCCGTGCGCGCCGAACCCGCACTGCTCGGCGGCCTGGGTGACGACGACGCCTTCCGCGCCGGCCTGCTGGACCTCATCACCCGGCTGTCGGCGGGCGATTGAGAGCGCGCGCCGGTGGGTAGATCCTTCTACATGTGGATCGCGGTGAGCACCCCAGTGGCCGTCCTGATCGCTACCGTCCTCATGGAGCGGTTCGAACGCCGGTGCCGGCTGGCGCCGAGCTCCGAGACCGAACCGGCGCCGGCCCGCGGCTGACGCGGAATGGTTGATCCGCGTTCAACGGAAATCCCCGGTCCGGCGGGCACGGCAAAACCCGCTCACCGGTGAGGGGTTCCGGTGAGCGGGCGCCGCGGCAATAACCTCCCGAATTCAGCAGGTCTTCCACGCGAAGTGGTAAATCGTGTCCACGCTCGCGTGTTCGGAATCCATTTCGATGAAACTGCCGCCGGACGACGCACCCGCGTCCGCCCGTAGTTCCGCATTGATGTTCAGGTTGCGGCTCTCGCCGCACGGGGCGAACACCAGCTCGGCCACGTCGGTGGTGTCGGTGGCCCGCCACACGCCGTGGAACGGACCGGGGAAGGTGTGGCGCACCCGGGCGGTCGGGGCCGTCCCGGCGAAGTAGTAGTTGGCTTGCTCGAGCGCGCTCGCCCCGCTCTCGATGTGGGCGAAGCCGCGGTACTCCGCCTCGGCGATCGCATACGTGAACCCTTGCGGCACATGGACGAGCACGTTGATCTGGCAGTTCTTCCTCGCCTCGAGCGCGGACGCGCCGCCGCCCGCCTTCGCGGTGAAGTTCGTGTAGTGCACCGTGAACGAGGTGTTGTCGGACGCGACGTCGGCGGACGCGGTGGCCGTGCCCGCCGGGCAGCCGGAGCCGTTGATCGTCTTGATGTCGAGCGTGATCTTTTCGCTCGGCGCCGACATTGCCGGAGAATCGACGGGAGCGACGAGGGTGGACAGAATCATTGCGCCTACGACCGACATACCGAGCATGACGCTCCTCCAAATGGGCCACGGTGCCGAGGTGGTGATGATGATCGCGCGCGGAGAGGATCGTAGCGCGATCGCAACCTTTTCGACGGCCACTGAACGGAGTAACACGACAGCGGAGAGCACGGGAAATCCATTTCCCGCTATTTCACGTTTCCCGGGGCTCGAAATGCGGGGAATCGAAGGTCAAGAAGACTGGTCCAGACCATCCATGCGTAGGGAGCGGGGCGGGGTGGCGCCGCCGAGCAACGCTTCGGCGTCGAGTGTCACCGCCGTGCTCCCCCCATCCGCGAACCGCCGCGCCACCAGGGCACCCGGGTTCTCGACCGGGTCCGCGCGCCCGGACAGGAACGCCCACTCGTGCTCGTCGGAGCCGAAGTACAGCACCGCGCCGAACACCTCGCGGAACCGCCGCCAGGACGCGCGCAGCGTCTCGTTGCGCCACAGCGTCGGGCAGCCCGCCTGGCACGCCACCACCCCGCCCGGCGCCAGCAGGCGCGCGCAACGGGCGAGGAAATCGGTGCCGTACAAGCGGTTGTGCTGCGCGTCCGGATCGGTGTTCTCGTCCGGCAGGTCGATCACGACCACGTCGTAGGTCTCACCCCGGCGGCCGGCCTCGGCGAGGAAGACCCATCCGTCCACATAGGACACCCGGACCGGCCCGTCCCCGCGCTCGGCCCGCGCCAGCTCCGCCGGGGTGTAGCCGTAGGGCAGGTGCTCGGCGCAGGCGCGGACGGCCTGCTCGTCGATGTCGACGTGATCGACGTGCACCGCGCCCGCGTCGACCGCCAACCGGCTCGCGACCCCCTCGCTCGACCCGATGATCAGCACCCGCCGCACCCGCTCGGCCAGCAGCAGCGCGGGCACCATCAGGGCTTCGTGGTACACCAGCTGGCTCGCCTCGGTGCTCTGGCGCTCGCCGTCGCAGAACAGCGAAACCCCCTGCGCGGTGGTCCCGATCAGCACCTCCTGGTACGGCGTGCGTTCGTGGAACCGCACCTCGCCGACCTCCCAGACGCGGGTGAGGCCGTCGCCGACCGGTTCGTGGATCAGGGGCATCAGCGTTCTCCCCGGTGGAGGACCGACAGGTGGACCGGCGCGGCGTCCAGGGACTTGGCCAGCAGCCGCAGGGCGTGCTCGGGATCGGCGCGGTCCCCGCAGGTGAACACGTCGGCGAAGAGCGACCCGTGCTCCGGGTAGGTGTGGACGGAGGCGTGCGACTCGGCCAGCAGCGCGATCACCGTGGCGCCCTGCGGCGCGAACCGCTGCGCGACGACGTCGAGGACGGTGGCGCCCGCCTCCGTCACCGCGGCCCGCAGCAGCTCGCCGAGGCGGACCGGGTCGTCGAGCAGGGCCGGGTCGACGCCGTGCAGCTCGGCGAGCACGTGCCGCCCGGTGAACCGGCCGACGTCAGGCATCACCCCACCTCCCGAGGCAGTAGGTGCGCAGCGGCTCGATCCCGTTGAACCCGACCGAGGCGTAGCTCGCGGTGTAGGCCCCGGTGCCGGGCACGTCGAGCCGGGCACCGCTGCGCAGCGACAGCGGCAGCCGGTACGGCGTCCGCTGGTAGAGCACGTCGTCGCCGTCGCAGGTCGGCCCGGCGAGCACCACCGGCCCGTCCGGGCCGTCGTGGGCCGCCACCGGTTCGAACCGGTAGGCGATGGCTTCGTTCTCGGCCTCGGCGAGCCCGTTGTAGCGGCCGATGTCGAGGTAGACCCAGCGGCGGGTGTCCCGCTGCGCGACCAGCACGACCTCGGTCCGCAGCAGGCCGGCGTCGGCGACCAGTACCCGGCCGGGCTCGAGCAGCAGCTCCGGCCGGTCCTCCGGGAACGACGTTCCGAGAGCCGTCGCGATAGTCGACGCGTACGCGGCCAGCGGCGGGACGGCGGTGCGGTGGGTGGTCGGGAAGCCGCCGCCGAGGTTGAGCCGGGTCATGGCGACACCGTGCGCCGCGGCCTCGCCGAACAGCTTCGCCGCCGTCGCGATGCCGATCTCCCAGGCGCCGACGTCCGGCTGCTGCGAGCCGACGTGGAAGGCGATGCCCGGCCGCAGCCCGAGCGCGGCCGCGCGCAGCACCAGGTCGAGCGCCTCGGCCGGGGCGCAGCCGAACTTCCGCCCGAACGGCGTCACCGAGTCCGGGGCGTCGAGCACGACCCGGATCGACACCGCCGAGCCCGGCGCGTACCGGCCCAGGTGCTCGACGTCGGCGGGGGCGTCCGAAGTGAACTCCCGGACCCCGCGGTCGAACGCGAAGGCGATGTCCCGCGGTTTCTTGATCGGGTTGCCGTAGGCGATGTCCGCGGGACGGGCGCCGCGGCCGAGGCACAGGTCCAGTTCGGCCGGCCCGGCGACGTCGAAGCCGGCCCCGGCCGCCACCAGCGCGTCGAGCACCGGCGGCGCCGGGTTGGCCTTGACCGCGTACCGGATCAGCGCGCCGGGGAACGCCGCGCCGAACTCCCGCGCCCGCGCCGCGACGACGTCGGTGTCGACGACCAGGCACGGCGTCGGCGGGTCACGCTCCTCGAGGAAGCGGCGGATCCGGGTGTAGTCGGCGCACACGGCCGCCAGTGTCGCAAACGGGCGTCAGGCGAACCGCCACAGGTGGTCCGGGGTCCCGTTGTCGTCCCACTGCGTCGCCTGGGCACCGTCCGCCGTGGACTGCTGGTCGACCGCCAGCACCTTGCCGCTGCGGACGTTGACGAGCTTGGACCAGCCGCCGCCGGCGTCGACGATCCGCCAGTCGTGGTCCGGCGTGCCGTTGTCGCGGTACTGCTGGACGTGGGCGCCGTTGTCGAGGCTCTGGTCGTGCACGGCGAGGACCTTGCCGCTGTTGCGGTTGACGATCCGGACGGTGCCGTCGCCGTTGTCCACGACGGCCCAGAGGTGGTCGGCGGTGCCGTTGTCCGACCACTGCGTCACCTCGGCCATGTCGGCCAGGGACATGTTCGAGACGGCCAGCACCTTGCCGGAGCGCTGGTTCTGCAGCTTCCGCCAGACGGTCGTCGACGCGGCGGGCCGGGTCAGCAGTGCGAGGTAGCCACCGGCGACCGGGCGGGCCTGGAAGCCGCGCTGGGTGGCGTCGGCGACGACGTACCAGTCGCTGAACGGCACGCGCTGGGGCGTGGTGTCGGCGTAGCTGTAGACGCCCTCGACGAGCGTGGTCCGGATGTTCGGCTGGTCGGCGAGCCAGGCCGCGGTCCACAGTTCCCAGTCGGCCTTCGTGTAGTTGTTGCGCGGGTCCAGCAGGACGCCGTGGGCACCGGCGCGGCCCTGGTACCAGGCGGCCTCCTGCGCGGCGACGCCGAGCGGGACCAGGTCGAGGCCGAGCACGCGGTCGGCGAAGCCGTTGTACTTGAGGCTCCAGGTGCCCGGCTGGTCGTAGGCGAGCCGCAGGTGCTGGCCGTCCTCGGCGAGCGTCACCCACTGGCTGACGTAGCTGCGCGAGGTCGACCGGTACCGCTGGGCGTCGGCCGCGTTGCCGGTCGCGGCGGCGATGACGCCCATCGCGCCGACGCCGATGATGCCCTTCAGGGCGAGGTTCGCGCTGTGCGCGATGAAGCCGGTGAAGTCGTCGGTCTGGTTCTGGAAGCCGGGGTCGAGGGTGTTGGCGACCAGGTATTCGGCCCACTGCCGCAGGATCCGGTAGTGGGCGGTCGCGAAGGCGACGGCGTCGGCTTGCGGCAGCCGCTGCACCAGCGCGGCCGCCATGATCAGCAGGTTGGCCGACTCCTCGACCGGCATGCTTTCCTCGTTGCCGTCGTTGTGCCCGGTCGCGTCCGGGTAGTGCGTGCCGAGGTCGTGCTCGGCGAACGGCATCGGCCAGCCGCCGCGCTCGGCGTAGTCGAGCAACGGCTCCAGCAGCAGGCGCAGGTAGGCGGGCGAAAGGTAGAGGTAGGCAGGGAACGCCGGGTAGGTGACGTCCACTGTGGACATGTTGCCGTTGGAGGAGATCTCCTTGAGGAACGCCCAGGGCGCGCCGCCGCGGTCGACCAGTTCGGTGCCGCCGAAGGCCTGGCGCAGGGCGAGCGCGCAGATCCCGGCGTAGTGTTCACCGGTGCTGCCGCCGCCGGCCGCGGCGACGGCGTCGTCGTGCAGCCGCTGGTCGATCGAGGTGGCGGCGGCGAGGGCGGCGGCGTAGTCGTTCGCGAACCAGACCGCCATGTCCGGCCAGGTGCTCCAGTAGTGCGTCCACCAGGGACGCAGTTCGCTGCCGAGGTAGCGCACCGCGGGCGTGCGGACGTGCCCGATCGCGAGGGTGAAGGGCGTGGCCGCGCCGCCGGCGGGGATGGTGCCGAGGTTTTTGTTGAAGGCGAGCACCGGCCAGCGATCGTCGATGGCGCGGGGCTGGGCGGTGTCACTGGTGTTGTTCAGGACGCCTTGGCCCGCCGACGCGGCCCGCACGACGGTGTCCTGCCCGATCTGCCAGGTGGTGCCCGAGGCCGGCGCGGCGAGGACGAGGGAGCCCCAGCTGGCCTGGTCACCGTTTTCCTGGAGCACGCCGGGGTTCGCGGGGGTGCAGCTGAGCAGGGTGTAGCCGCCGGTTTGCTGCTGCGCCCAGGTGACGGCGGTGCCGGTGTTCCCTTGCACCCACTCGGCGGAGGTGTCGAAGTGCAGGTCGACGGCGTGCGCGCGCCCATCGGCGCTGGCGGCCTGGATGGTGACGTAGCCGAAGGGGACGCACTGGCGCTGCAGGTTGGCGGGATCGACGGGGGAGAAGAAGGTGACGGTGAGGTTCACGCCGCCCCCGGTGAGGAGGTAGGTCGAGCGGGTGCCGGTGACCTGCAGGCTGACCTGCGTCATCGGGGTGGGCGCCGGACTGCCGGGCGCGCCGGCGAAGAGGTAGGCGGTGCCGTCGATCCGGGCGATGCCGCAGAGGGCGGTGATGTGGCCGGTCCAGAAGCTGGACCAGGTGCCGGTGAGCGTGTCGGCGGGCTGCCAGGTGGAGAGGTAGGGCGAGCGGACGATCAGCGGGGTGGCGGGCGGCCGGATGGGAGTGAAGGTCCCGGCGGCGGCTGCTTCGGTGGTGGCTGTTGCGTTGTCGGCGGCTGCTGCGGTGGCTGGGGCTGCCGCGGTCGCGGTCGCGGTCGCGGTCGCGGGGAGCCAGAGGGTGGCGGTGATGGCTGCGGTGGTGCCTCCGGCCAGGCGGAGCAGATCGCGGCGGGTGAGGTGGTCGGTTTGTCGGGTTCGGTGCTGATGCTGGCCCTGGTATCGGTCTCGATTTCGGTCTCGGGAGGACATCGGTGACCCCTTCCAACGGCGTGCGAGCCGGGCAGGGACTTTTTTACATCGTTGGTACAACGTTGTAAATCCGCCGAAGGTCGGCGTCGGAGCGCGGTGCGGACCAGTGGAGCCGCAGGTCCACACCGGTTTCCGACCGGCTGGCACTGCGCGGAGCCGGCTCGGGACTCGGCCGCCTTGCGACGGCTTCGGGCGAAGCCGATCATCCGCCGCTACCGTGGGGCTCCTCGCTCTGCCGCGTGATTTCCGGCCGGCCCGCACCGCCCAAGGGCCACGCGCGCTGCCTCAGCCGAATTCCGGCCGATCCGCACCGCACCAGCCCCACCCGAGCCGGCAGCCCGAGCCGCCCACCCCGGCCGGGTGCCGGGATTCCCGGCCGACCCGCACCTCCCGCGCCCGAGCATCGCGACCCCGGCCAACCCGCACCTCCCCCACCCGAGGCCACGCCAGCCAACCCGAGCCGCTCCGAGGGCCCCGCGGCTCCGGCGCACCGCCGCGGCAAGCGGGTCAAGCCGTGCGGCTGGGCCGGTCCGAGGGTGGCCACACGTACGGCAGGTCCGGCGCCACCCCCGGAAACAGCGCGCCGTAGTGGTCCGGGTCCTTCCTCACCAGGGCCGACTGGTGGCTGCGGTGGACCGCTTCGTCGCCCAGCCACGGCGGTACGTCGCCCGCCGCCGTCAGTTCGCTCTGTGTTCGGACCTCCGCCTTGCCCACCGACCGGGTGAACTCCTCCCCCAGCTTCGCCGCGCACGTGTCCGCCGCGCCCAGCTCGCACCACACCGCGCAGACCTCGAGGCCGTAGCGCGTCAACGCTTCCTCGTACCCCGTCCACATCTTCGCCGCCGGGTGGTGGCGCCAGCCGTAGCCGGGGATCACCAGTGCGCGCAGCACCTGGAGGGCCTCCACGCGCTGCTTGCCGAGGCGGCGGCGGTCGAGCGTGCGGGCGCTGGCGGTGAAGTCGGTGCACGGCAGGAACGTCTGCATCCCGGGCGGGTACCCCGCATCCGCCCGCCGAGGCGGGGAGGATCGGCGGCGGCCCCGACCGCGGGGCCGGGGCCGCCGGCGGTCACCGGGGGCGCGCCTTGGCCGCGACGGCCGCTTCGGGTTCGACGCTCACCCGCGGGCGCAGGGGCCGGGCTTCGAGACCCTCGACGTCGATCACCAGGAACCAGTGGGCGTTCGCCGGGATGTGGATCTTGAACATCGGTGCGGTGGCCACCCCGCCGTGCATCCGGTAGTACTGCCGGCGCCGGTAGGCCTGGAAGTTGACCGCGGTCAGGAGCCTGACGTTGGCCATCGCGTCCAGGCGGACGGTGACCACCGCGTCTCTTCGGACCTTCCCCAGGTCGAACACGCTCGCTTCCATTTCGTCCCTCTTCCACGCGTGGTTTTCGGTTCGGATTCGACGGTCGCGGGCAGCGCGGATCGCGCCGCGCGGCACACGACGGGCGGAAGATCGGAACGGACTAGCCGGGCCCGGTGCCCGGTTCGCACGGCCGCCACAGCGGCACGAAATCCCCGTGCGCCCAAGGGGACGCGCGGAAGTGGTGTGGAGCCTGGCCCGCGCTCAGGAAGGCGGGCGGAATGACGGAGCCGGTGCCAGTCGCGACATCGGGAGACGACACGGGCGCGCCGGGGTGAACCGGGGTCTGCCCGGAGCGGTGACCGGCGGCGGCGTGGTGGGCGGTGGTCCTGTGCGGCCGGGGCGAGCTGGGCAGGACACAGGTGCGGCCGGCCGTCTTCACGATGACGGAGACGAGCTGCCGGGCTTGGTTCGGCAGCGGACCGGTCGCCGCCGCTACGGCCAGCGGGGTGATGAGCCGGACGATGGAGCCGACCAGGGGTGCCTCGGTGGCGAGGGGTTTCTCGCCCCTGCCTGCGACGGGGTTCACGACGGGTGGGGTGTCGCCGGTGACCGGCTTGACGACGCTGGTCAGTCCGGTGTCGGAGACGACGGGGTCGACAAGCCCGGTGACGGCCTTGGTCGCCGGCGAGAGGAGCGCCTTCGCGGGGCTCAGGATCGGCTCGGCCGAATGAACGATGGGCGCAACGACGGCGCGGGTCACCGGCGCGACGACGGCGGTGGCGGCTCGGCCCAGGGGTGCGACAAGGGCTCCTGCCGCACGAGTCACCGGCGCGACATCCGCGGCCGCAGCTTCACCCAACGCGCCGACGGCACGCGTCACCGGCGCCGCCACCTGCGAAACCGGCTCCGCAACCGCCCCCACCACACGCGCCGCCGGCGCCGCCACATGCGACACCGGCTCGACAACTGCGGCCGCGGTCTTCGCGACAGGCGAGGCAACCGCGCGAGTCACCGGCTCGGCGGCGCCCACGACTCCCACCGCGGTCGGTCCGGCGGCGCGCGCCACCGGCCGCGCAGCCGCGACGGACCGCGGCGCTACCCGCGAATCCACCGCACTCGCCCGTCCCACGGCAGTCGGCGAAACCCCAGCAGCGACCACCCCGTGGGCCCCCGAAACCACACCCGAAGGCAGGCCCGGCTCGACACCCCGCCCCACAGAGACATCCGCCGCCGAGGCGCTGCCCGACACCAGCCACGAAACCAGCCAGAAGCCCGCCACCGCCGCCGCCAGGACCAGCAACCTGCGGGCGGCGACGGACACCTCGCGAGCCCCGGTCACGTCGGCGAACCTCCACGGTGAGAACAGGCCTGGGACGTACCCTCCAACGCCGCACCCCACACGCCTGCTACGGGCCGTCCGGCGCTTCCACTCGGTCGGCCTAGCACTTCCGGCCCGGCGTGCCCGGCTCGAGACTCCACTCGGGGGAGACCGATCCCCCAGGTGTCCCCCGGAACGTACCCCCGGGGCAATCAGGCTTCCGGTGCCCGCCGCTGCCCCGAAAGCGCCCCCAGGGCGCGGACGCCGTGCTGGAGGCCCTCGCGGAACGTCGCCCGCTGGCCCGGGCTCAGGTCCGCCAGGAGCGCGTTCTCCAGCTCCGTGACCGCCGGCGCGCAGCCCACCAGCAGCTCGCGTCCGGCTTCGGTGAGGCCCGCCAGCAGGACGCGCTTGTTGTCCGCCTTCGGGGTTCGTGCGATCAAGCCGCGCTTCTCCAGCGTCAGCACCATTTCGTGCATCGTCTGCGGACGGAGGAACGACCGGCGGGCCAGCTGGGCCGAGGACAGGGCTCCACTGGCCTCCAGCACGCTCAGCGCCGTGTACTGCAGCGTCGTCAGCCCGAGCGGCCGCAGGGCGTCGTCGAGCAGCGCCCTGATCACCAGCTCGAGCCGTTTGACCAGGTACAGGGTCAACGGCGGGCCGGCGGGCTGCTCCTGGGCCGAGGTCGTCACGGCGCCCATCATGGCACGGCTGCGCCGCTATGCTCCGATCATGGACCTCGGCCGGCAGACCCGCGTGCGGCAGGCGCTCGACTCCTTCTTCGGCCCCGCGGACCCGGCGCCGGAAACCGCCGTCCTCGAACTGTTCCACCGCACCGCGGAAACCGTGCCCGCGTACCGGAAGTTCCTGCGGGAGCACGGGATCGAGCCGCGGGCCATCCGGACCATGGCGGACTTCCGGACGCTGCCCCGCACCGACAAGGCCGGCTACCACCGGAAACACCCGCTGCCCGAGCTCTGCCGCGGTGGCACCTTCGACGGGCTCGACATGATCGCCGTCTCCTCCGGCTCCAGCGGCCACCCCACGATCTGGCCGCGGGCCCTCGAAGACGAGCTGCACGTCGCCCGGCGGTTCGAAACCGTCCTGGTCGACGCCTTCGCGGCCGATCGGCGCCGCACCCTCGCCGTCGTCTGCTTCCCGCTCGGCACCTGGGTCGGCGGCCTGTTCACCACGGCCTGCGTGCGCCACCTCGCCGCCAAGGGCTGCCCTGTCACCGTCGTGGCGCCCGGCAACAACAAGGCCGAGATCCTGCGCGTGCTGCCCGAACTCGCGCCGCACTTCGACCAGGTCGTCCTGCTCGGTTACCCGCCGTTCGTCAAGGACGTCGTCGACACCGGACGCGCCGAGGGCGTCGACTGGCCCTCCTACGCCGTCAAGCTCGTGCTCGCCGGCGAAGTCTTCAGCGAGCAGTGGCGCGAGCTGGTCGCCGGGCGGGCCGGGATCGCCGACCCCGTCCGCGACATCGCGTCGCTCTACGGGACGGCCGACGCGGGCGTGCTCGGCACCGAAACGCCCCTGTCGGCGAGCATCCGCCGGTTCTTCGCCGGCCGCCCGGAGCTGGCCCGCGAGGTCTTCGGTGACGCGCGGCTGCCGACGCTCGTGCAGTACGACCCGGCGAGCCGCTTCTTCGAGGTCCAGGACGGCACGCTGCTGTTCACCGCGGACGGCGGCATCCCGCTCGTCCGCTACCACATCGCCGACGACGGCGGGCTCCTCTCGCACGCCGGGCTGCTGGACTTCTGCGCCCGGCACGGCTTCACCCCGCCACCGGGCCCCGAGCTGCCGTTCGTCTACGTGTTCGGCCGCTCGCTGTTCACGGTGTCGTTCTTCGGTGCCAACGTCTACCCGGAGAACGTCACCGTCGGCCTGGAGCAGCCCGGCATCAGCGACACCGTGACCGGCAAGTTCGTCATCGAGTCGGTCGAGGACGCCGACCGCGACCGCCGGCTGCGCATCACCGTGGAGACCGCACCGGGCACCACCGCCGACGCCGGCCGGATCGCGACGGCCGTGCGGGACCAGCTCGTCCGGTTGAACAGCGAGTTCGCCCACTACGTCCCGGCGGAGCGGCAGCTGCCGGACGTCGTCCTGCGCCCGGCGGGCGACCCCGAGTACTTCCCCGCCGGGGTGAAGCACCGCTACACGCGGCCGGGCTAGGGCCGGGCGAGTTTGCGGAACCGCTCGCGGCGCTCGTCGGCCGACGAGCCGTCGGCGATGTCGTCGTCGAACCACGAGCACAGCGCCGCCCACAGTTCGGCGCAGCTCGCGAAGTCCTCGATCGTGGACTGCTCGGTCAGCTCGGCGATGTCCGCGACCAGGTGGTCCAGGCGGCGGTCGCAGAGCCGGACGTACTCGCGGACGACGATGTTCGCGTCCAGGTTCGTCTTCGCCCGTGGGCCGGCCGCGCCCCGCAGCTGGGCGTGCAGGCTTTCCTCGCAGTACAGCGGGAATCCGGAGATCGAGCCCGGGTAGCCGGACTCCGCCGCCCACTCGCGGAACGCGCAGATCGCCTGGTAGCGCGTGTACCAGTCCTGTTTCCCGGCCGCCAGGCTCGCCAGCTTCCGCCAGGCGTCGCGGTCGGCCGATCGCCAGCGGTCGAGGGTGCGGCCGTCCGGGGGCGGGCCCTCGGCGAGCGCGCGGACGCGCCAGAAGTGCGCCCGGCAGCCCGCGATCTCGGCGACCAACCGGCGGACGTAGCCGACCTGCTCCCAGACGTGGGCGCGTTGCGGCCGCAGCGGCGCCGCCCGGTCCGGGGAGAACGTCACCATCTCGAACACGCGGAACAGCTCGTGGCCGCGCAGGGCGGCGAGGTCCGGGTCCTCCCCCATCACCCAGGAGCGGCGCTCCGGCAGCCGTCCGCTGTGGCTGATCGTCGCCGCGTGGTAGAGCTCGCGGACCGCGCGGCGGGCCACCTCGTCGCGCGATTCGCCGAGCAGACGCGGGTTGCGCGCGCGGTCCCGCAGGTCGCGCTCGCCGCGCGGGCCGACTTCGAGCATCGCCACCGCGTACACGCTCGCCGCGTTGTAGCACTCTTCCCACGACTTGCGGGGCCCCGCGGCTTCGACGGTGGCGTCGAGCCTGCCCGGGTCAGGGGGCCAGCGCCGGTCCGGGCAGACGTCGGCCAGCCGGACGCGGCTGCCGGGGTAGGCGGGCTGGGGTTCGGGCACCGCGCCGGTGACCGGTTCGACGTCCGCCATCGCGCGCCGCAGCACCGACCAGACCAGGGACAGGTCGAGCGCGCGGTTGGTCAGCTGCTGCCAGCTGCGGCGCCAGCGCCGGCCGAACCGCCGGTAGTCCTCGATGAGCCGCTCGATCTCGTACTGCGACAGCGCGCAGAAGTAAGACCGCATCTCCGCCGCGCGCTGGTTGTACTCGGCGAGCTGCTCCGGGGTCGCCTCGCTGACCAGGAGTTCCTCGACCGGCACCTTCAGCACGCGCCGGTGCAGCTCCAGGCGCTTCTCGCGCGGGATCGCGTACGGGCGCGTCCGGACGTCGAGGTCGACGTAGCGGCGGAAGCGCAGCTCGATCGCCGCCCGCAGCTCGGCACGGCGCTGCGCCCGCGCGTCGCCGGGCGTGCCCGCGGTGGTGCGCCGCACCCACCAGGACCCGGCCACGGAGTCGCCGTGGCCGAGGACGAGCGCGTGCCGGTAGCGGGCGATGAGCAGGGCGACGTCGCGGCCGCGGCCGGCGTGGCGGGGCTGGCGCGCGAAGTCGGGGCCGATCCACCAGCGGGCCAGCCGCGGGTGTCCCCGGCTGCACACGGTGATCACGTCGTCGTAGGTGGCGAGCGCGTCGAGGTGCAGGTCGAGCTGTTCCTGCAGGGCGGCGATCTCGAGTCTGATGTAGACGTTCGCCGGGTCGAGGCTGACCGCGCGGTAGTACTCCGCGAGGGCCTCGTCGTAGCGGCGGTAGGCGATGAAGTGGTTGGCGCGCTGGTAGGCGTCGAAGAGCTCGTACGGGATCTTCGCGCCGCGCCAGGCGGACCAGTGGATGTTGGAGCGGACGTACCCGCTGCGCGGGATGACCAGCGCGGCCACCGCGTTCGCCGCGCGGTGCAGCACGCGCGGCCAGTTCGCGTCCTCGATCACCAGCGGGCTCGCGGCGAAGCGCGGGACGCGCACGAGTTCCAGGATGAGCTGGTGGCGGCCGGGGGTGTTGCCGGGCCGGACGGTGCCGGTGACGGTGAACGCGGCGGGCGGCTGGGCGAGCCGGATCACCTTGGTGACGGCCTTCCACCAGCCCTCCGCGGCGTCACCGGCGTGCTCGACGATCTGGAGGAAGTCGTACGAGCTCCCGGCGCCCGGGACCGGGGTCGGGGTGTAGAGGCGGGAGTCGTTGAGGAACCGCTTGAAGGTGGCGGTCAGCTCGACGGCGGAGTCGATCTCGCGGTCGTGGCTGCCTTCGGGCCGTTCGTCGACGAACACCCGGATGTCGATCTGGTTGGCCCGGTAGGCGGCGGCTTCCAGCCGCGCCTTGCCGATGAAGTACAACGTCAGGACGGCCGACACGAGCACCACGGACGTCTGCAGCACGGTCCAGGTGATCACGGTGGCGACCTTCGGGTCCCGCACGAACGTCCAGGACTGGAAGAACGGCAGGTAGGGCACGACGGCGAAGCCGGCCGCGACGAGTCCCGCCGCCACCGCCGCCAGCCACCACCGGATCCGGTGAGCCGCGGGGAGTTCGGCCTGGTCGAACCCGCCGAGTCGCCGCGCGTGCACCATCAATCACCCCCTCGTGTCAGGTTACTCGCACAGGGGGTCCGTTCTGTTACGGCCCGTTATCCGCGAGCTCGGCGATCACCTGGGCGTGACACGGTTCGGGAACGCACCAGCACCCGAGGCGGCGACCACGCAGCCCGGGCAGCAGCTCCAGCAGGTCCGGCCGGGACAGCAGGTACTCGCGGTACCGGGCGACGACGTCCTCGCGCGTGCCGTCCGGGCCGGGCCGGAACGGGCTGGCCAGCTTCGACGCCTCGAGGTGCCAGCCGCCGCGGTGCATCGCCCGCCCGACGTAGACGACGTCGGCGTAGTCCGGGTCGTCCCGGTGTCCCTTCAGGTTGACGACCGTGGTCGGCATCCGGCCTCCTTCACCCGTCTGGTCCATTGTCCACCGGTTCGCCGCCCATCCGGTTGCGGCCCGATGGTTCGCCTAGTGCAGATGCACTATGCTGATGGCTCACGGTTGAGCCGTCAGCCGCTGCCGGACGTTCCGCGCCCGGGCCGGCAGGCTGCCCCGTCCGGCATCCCCGTCCCGCAACGTCCGGTCCGCTCCCGCTGCCCGACGAAAGGGTGCCGCGATGGTTCCGGAACCACGCTCGGCCGACCACCGGCTCACCGACGCCGACTGGCTTCACGCCGGTGGCCACATGTCCCTGCGCGTGCGCTCCCCCGGCGCCGGCACCCTGCTCGTCGAGGTGACCGGCGAAGTCGACCTGAGCACCGCGCGCCGCCTCGACGAAGTCCTGCAGGACCGGGTCCGCGGTGACCTCGGCGACCTCGTCATCGACCTGGCCGGGGTCACGTTCTTCTCGGTCGCCGGGCTCAACTCGCTGCTGCGCGCCCAGCTGCTCGCCGACTCCGCCGGCGCCCGCCTCACCGTGGACGCCGGGCGTTCGCGGGCGGTGCGGCGGCTGTTCACGCTGCTGCCGACCGACTTCGACTGCGTCGCCAACGTCCGGCCGGTGCCCTGACCGCTCACCCCGCCGCCTGACCGCCCAGCCGCCGGACGGCTTCGACGATCGCCGTGTTCGGCGCGCCCTTCACCAGGTACTCGGTGACGCCAGCCGCGGCCAGCCCGGCGATGGAGGCCCGGTCGGCGTAGGCGGAGAAGGCCAGGATGGCGGTGTCCGGGCTGCGCCGGACGATCTCGCGGGCCGCCCGGGCCCCGCCGCCGCCCGGCATCCGGACGTCGAGGACGGCGACCGCGGGCCGGTGCCGCTCGGCGAGCAGGATCGCCTCGTCGGCGTCGCCGGCCACCGCGACCACGGCGATGCCGTCCTCGGCGTCCAGGACTTCCTTGAGGACGTCCCGGATCAGCACGTCGTCGTCGGAGATCAGCACGCGCAGCTCGGTCACGGTTCGAGCTCCGTCGCGTCGGGCAGCAGGGGCAGCCAGAACTCGATGACGGTGCCCTCGCCGGGCGTGCTGTCCACCGAGAGCCAGCCGTGCGCGGCTTCGGCGCGTTCGTGCATCTCGACCAGCCCGAAGTGGCCCGCGCCGGCATCGCCGCCGGCCGTGCCGACGCCGTCGTCGGTGATCCGCACCAGGGTGCCGTTGTCCACTGTGGACAGCGTGACGCCGACCCGGGTGGCGCGCGCGTGCTTGCGGACGTTGCTGAGCGCCTCCTGGCAGATCCGGTACACGGTGATCGCCGCTTCGGGCGACGGCTCGGCGGTGAGCTCGTCGCGCACCTCGTGCGCCAATCCCCAGCGGCCCGCGACCTCGTCGGTGTAGGCCGAGACCGCCTCCACCAGGCCGTGCCGGTCGAGTTCCGGCGGCCGCAGCCGCGAGACCAGGCCCCGCAGCCGCGCGATCGCGGCGGCGACCGACTCGTCGAGGCCGCCGACGGCGCTCGCGTGCGGTTCCGGCAGCCGGGAGGCCAGCAGCTGCAGGCGCATACCGACGGCCACCATGGACTGGATCGACTCGTCGTGGACGTCCCAGGCGATCCGGCGCCGCTCCACCTCCTGCGCCTCGACGAGGTGTCCGACCAGCCGGCGGCGTTCACGCAGGGCCTGCTCGGCGTTGCGGCGTTCGGTCATGTCGCGGGTGACCTTCCCGAACCCGTGCAGCCGGCCGTGCTCGTCGTACAACGCCGTGATCACCACGTTCGCCCAGAAGCGGGTGCCGTCCTTGCGCACCCGCCACCCCTCGTCCTCCAGTCGCCCTTCCTCGACGGCGGCCTCCAGTTCCCAGGCCGGTTTCCCGGCGGCCACGTCCTCGGCCGGGTAGAACACCGAGAAGTGCTGCCCGATGATCTCCTCGGCCGCGTACCCCTTGATCCGCTCGGCGCCGGCGTTCCAGCTGGAGATGTGCCCCCCGGTGTCCAGCATGAAGATGCCGTAGTCCTGGACGCTCTGGACGAGCAGGCGGAACCGTTCTTCGCTCTCCCGCAGCGCCAGCTCGGCCGCGCGGCGCTCGGTCAAGTCCCGGATGACCTTCCCGAACCCGTGCAGCCGCCCCTGCTCGTCGTACAACGCCGTGATCACCACGTTCGCCCAGAACCGGGTGCCGTCTTCGCGCACCCGCCACCCCTCGTCCTCCAGCCGCCCCTCGGCGACGGCGACCTCCAGCTCCCGGGCGGGCTTGACCGCCGCGACGTCCTCGGGCGGGTGGAAGACCGAGAAGTGCCGCCCGGCGATCTCCTCCGCCGCGTACCCGGTGATGCGCTCCGCCCCCGCGTTCCACGTCGAGATCCGGCCCTCGGTGTCGAGCATGAAGATCCCGTAGTCCAGCACTCCCTGCACCAGGAGGCGGAACCGGTCGTCGTCCATGCGGCAACTCTGCCGGATGACCGCCCGCCCGGCACGGCCACGAACCCGGTTCAGCCCGCGAGTTCGGCCGCCGAGGCGGGCAGGACGCACCAGACCACCTTCCCGCGGCCGTGGCGTTCGGTTCCCCGCACCGAGGACAGGCGGTCGACCAGGACGAGCCCCCAGCCGCCGTCGGCTCCCGCCGGGCGCCGGACCGGCGGTGCCGGGCTGTCGTCGAAGACCTCGATGCGGACGTCCGCGCCGTCCACGCTCAGCCGCAGGACCGGGTCGCCGACGCCGTGGCGCAGCGCGTTCGTCGCGAGCTCGGTGACGACGAGCAGCGCGTCGTCGACCGCGCGGCCGTCGGTCCAGGCCAACAGGGCGAGCCGGGTGAACCGGCGGGCGAGCGCGAGCCCGGGGGCCGAGCCGGTCAGCACGCACTCCGCGGTGAGCGGGGCAGGGATGGTCACCCGGTAAGCCTCGCGAAGCGGCCCGGGCGGCGCGAGATGCAAAAGCCCTCCCGCGGCTGGTGCAGCTGCATCAGCCGATGAGGCCCTCTCGGCGGGCCACCGCGACCGCTTCGAGCTTCGAGCGCGCGCCGAGCTTCTCCAGCACCCGCTGGACGTGGTTGCGCGTGGTGTTGCGGGAGACGCCCAGCCGCCGCCCGATCTCGTCGGTGGTCGCGCCTTCGGCGAGCAGGTCGAGGGTTTCGCGTTCCCGCGCGGTCAGCGCCGCGCCGCCGCCGCGGCCGCGGCCGGTGAGCCGGTCGAAGACGCCGGGCAGCAGCTCCGGGTCGAAGACGACCCCGCCGGCGGCGACGTCCCGCACGGCGGATTCGAGCACGCCGAGCTGGGAGGACTTCAGCAGCAGCCCCGCACCGCCCGCCTTGGCGACCTGCACGGCGATCGCGGGCGTCGCGTCGCCGGTCAGCACCAGCACCCGCGCCCCGCCCGAGCCGAGCTGCGCGAGGACGCCGAGGGCGTCGCCGTCGGCGAGCCGCCGGTCCAGCACCACGACGTCGGGGGCGTGCTCGGCGACGTCGGCCACCGCCTCCGCCCGGGACCGCGCCCGGCCGACCACGGTGATCCCGTCGGCGCGGTCGAGGGCCTGCTGGAGGGCCTCGGCGACCATGTCGTGGTCCTCCACGAGCAGGACACGGACTGGTCGGGGCTCCTCGGCGCTGCTCACGGTGGTCCCTCACTCCGGTTACGGCTGTGACAACCGGGGCTTCGCCCCGAGCCGGGGGCTTCGCCACCCGGGCCCCCGAAAGCGGTGTGCCCACCCATCCTAGGCGGCCGAGCGCGGGATCGCCGCCGGTCACCAGGCCGGGGAGCTCGGCCGCAGCAGGCCTTCGGGACCGGTGACCGGCAGCCAGTCGACGAGCTCCTCGTGGTGCCCGGCCGCCCGGAACACCGGCGGCCGGAACGACCCGGCGGGCGACCCGGCGACCCGCAGCACCTCGAGGAACCGGGCGACCACGCGCGGCGCGGGCAGCACCTCGGGGCCGCCGAGGTAGGCGAGCGGTTTCGCCGCCCCGCCGCCCGCGGGCTCGACGACCGCCGACCAGCCGTGCACCTCGTCCCAGATCAGGGCGAGGTCGTGCCCCGGCAGGTCGGGGAGCGTGCGGTCGAGGGCGACGTACCCGGAGGCGGGCTCGTCGAGGTCGAGCGAACACGATTCGAAGCCGACGCCGACCGCCCGGGCGACCCGGGCGAGGTAGGCACGCAGCCCCCGGGCGAAGTGGTATTCGATGTCCCGGCCGAAGCCGATGAGCGTGTTCATGGTTCCGCCTCCCGCGCCCGCTGCAGGCCCGGGATACCCGATCAGGCGGGTGATCACACTTTCGCGCTCACTCTTCAATCGCGCCGCCCACGGCCCGGAGATGGGCGCGGAAAGTCAACGCCGGATTCGTTTCCCGCGCCGCAAGAAAGTCACCGAACCGCACCTGCTGCCGCAACGGTTCGCCGCCGCGGATGCGGTCGGCCTGGCGCCGTTCGGTGTCGCGGATTCCTTCGGCGAGGGTGAACAATTCACCCGCACGGGCGAGCGGGACGAAAAGGACCCCGTCGTCGTCGCCGAGCACGAGGTCGGCCGGCCCGATCCGCCACGTGCCGACGATCGCTTCGGCCAGCCCGCCGTCGATGCGGGGCCCCAGGCTGAGCGGGCCGGTGGGCAGCGAGCCGAGGCTGAACACCGGCAGCCCGATGGCGCGGATGTCCGCGGTGTCGCGGTGCAGGCCCCAGATCACCACCCCGGACAGCCCGGCGGCGCGCGCCTCGAGCACCACGAGGTCCCCGACGCAGCTTTCGTCGAGCCGTCCGCCGTTGTCGACCACCAGGACGCCGCCGCCGGGGGCGTCCTCGAACGCCTCGAGGAAGACGTCGACGCTGCCGACGTGCCGGGCCGGAACGGCCGGCCCGAACAGCCGGCTGCCCGGCACCACGGCTCGGGTCGGGGCCGGTGCGCACCGCACCGGGAGCCCGGCGCGGATGCACGCGTCGGCGAGGTGGGCGGTGGTCAGCGTCGCGAAGCGCTGCCTGAGTCCATCGTGGTCCATGCGCCGAATCTAGCCAGCGGTCTCCTCGGTCAGCCACGCCAGGTATTCGGCGCTGCCCCCGGTGATCGGCGTGGCGACGACCTCCGGCAGGTCGTAGCCGTGCAGCTGCCGGAGGCGTTCGGTGAGCGCGGGCACCCGTTCGGCGGTGGTCTTGATTTCCACCCGCCACTCCTGATCGGTCTGCACGGCTCCCTCCCACCGGTAGACGCTGGTGATCGGGCCGACGATCTGGGCGCACGCCCCGAGCCGGGCGGCCACCGCCTCGGTGGCCAGCTCGCGGGCCGCGGTTTCCGAGTCCGTCGTGGACGTCACGATCACGTGTTCTGCCGCCATACCGGCGAGATTACCGGGGACCGTTCACCCGGAATTCGAGACAGCGCCACCGCACGGGCGCCAGGATAAGCCGCGCCCCGTTGCCGACGTGAGGACTCCAGGATGCGCCGTCTGCCCGCACTGGCCACCGCCGCACTCACCGCCGCCACTCTTTTGCTCCCCGCCACGGCCCACGCCGCGAGCCCGCCGTTCCCCGCGTCGGTCTTCCGCGCGACCCACAACAGCTACTCGGGCAACGTCGACGGCGCCAAGAACTCCCTCGCCTACCAGCTCGACCACGGCGTGCGGTTCCTCGAACTCGACGTGCACGACAACGGCTACGCCACTTCGCACGACTACGCCGTCGGGCACGACTCGCCCGGCAACCTCGTGGACCACAGCGGCGGCAACCCGGCGTCGAACAACCTCCGCGACTGGCTGGCCGTGGTGAACACCTGGTCCGCGCAGCACCCGGCCGCCGCACCGATCGTCGTCATGCTCGACCTCAAGGACGACCTGACCGACAACCCCTCGTTCGCCGCGGGGAACCTGACCGCGCTGAACCAGGAGCTCGAATCGGTGTTCGGCACGCGGCTGCTGCGGGCGCAGGACTACCCGGCGGCGCAGCCGGACGTCGACGCGCTGCGCGGGCGCGTGCTCCCGCTGCTGTCCGGCGACGGCGGCTCCCGCACCGAGTACCAGCGCGACGTCGGCTACCACCCGGCCGTCGCCCTCAACGGCCGCGGCCAGGTCGTCGAGGTGCACGACTCCGGGGCCGGCGCGCTCTGGTACTGGACCGGGACCTACGGCGCCGACGGGCGGGTCACCTGGCTGCGGCACGGCAAGTACGACAGCGGGCAGACGCCGGCCGTCGCGCTCAACGACAACGGCGACCTCGTCGAGGTCCACCAGTCGCAGGGCGCGACCACGCTCTGGTCCCACGTCGGCAAGCTCGGCGCGGACGGTGAGATCACCTGGCAGGCCAGCCACCAGTACGACAACGGCGTCCTCCCGACAGTCGCCTTCACCGACGGGACGCACCTGCGGGAGATCCACAAGAGCCAGAGCAACAGCCAGAACTGGGCCTGGGACGGTGTGCTCGCGGGCACCGCGGTGGCGTGGACCGGCAACGCCAAGACGTCCGACGCGCGGTTCGCCAAGGCGACGTCGAGCAGCGCCGGCCGCACGGTGTCGGTGTGGACCGGCGCGGACGGCCCGACCTCGGCGCAGACGCTGCGCGCCGACACCGGCCGCGTCGCCGGTGACCGGATCCGCTACCGCCAGGTCGCCTTCGACGAGTTCCAGAAGGGCGACAGCGCCGAGCTGCAGCAGGGTGCGCTGTTCTACGGCGCGCCCGCGACGGAGTCGGCGTTCATCACCTCGGCCCGGCAGGCGGGCAAGCTGGTCCGTGGCTGGGACTTCGACGCCGCGGGCCAGGCCACCACTCCCCTGGCGAACTACCCGGCGACCAACCACCCGTACGACGCTTGGTACCAGACGCTGCTGACGAACAACGGCGCCGTCGAGTAGGCCACCGTCAGCGCTTCGCCAGGGACCGGTAAGCGGCCCTGGCGAAGCTCGGCGGCATGAAGAACCTCACCGTCCTGATCTCCGGCGCGAGCGTCGCCGGCCCCGCGCTGGCCTGGTGGCTGACCCGCTTCGGCTGCACCGTGACCGTCGTCGAACGCGCCCCGGCGCTGCGGCCCGGCGGCCAGGCCGTCGACTTCAAGGGCGCCACCCACCGCGCCGTGCTCGACCGCATGGGCCTCCTCGACGAGGTCCTGCGCCGCCAGACCGGCGGGCAGGACCAGACGATCGTCGACGCGACCGGCAAGCCGCGGGCCGTGATCCCCGGCGAGTTCACCGGCGGCGACATCGAGATCCGCCGCGGCGAGCTGTCGGAAATCCTGTACACCCACACGGACTGCGAATACCTCTTCGGCGACACCGTCACGTCGCTGACCGAGACCACCGGCGGCGTCGACGTCACCTTCGCCCGGGCGGAGCCGCGCCGGTTCGACCTGGTCGTCGGCGCCGACGGCATCCATTCGAACGTCCGGCGGCTCGCGTTCGGCCCGGAGCGCGGCTACGTGCAGTACCTCGGTTACCACTACGCGCTGGCCGAGCTCGGCGAGGAGCTCGGCGGCGGCGACGCGCAGATGTACAACGAGCCGGGCCGGATGGCCACGGTCGGCGGCCCGAAGGCGTCGGCGTTCTTCGTGTTCGCCTCCCCCCCAGCTCGACTACGACCGCACCGACACCGACCAGCAGCGGGAGCTGCTGATGGACGCCTACCGGGGCGCGGGCTGGCGGGTGCCGGAGCTGATGGCCCGGATCCCGCAGGCCCGCGAGTTCTACCTGGACTCGCTCAGCCGGGTGACGATCGACGGCTACACCCGCGGCCGGGTCGTGCTGCTCGGCGACGCGGCGTACGGCAACACCCTGGGCGGCTTCGGCACCGGCCTGGCGGTCGTCGGCGCCTACGTGCTGGCCGGCGAGCTGCGCGCCGCCGACGGTGACCACCGGGTCGCGTTCGCCCGCTACGAGGAGCTGATGCGGGACTACGCGAAGGTCTCGCAGCGCGGCAGCGCCGGCCCGTTCCTGGCGCCGCCGTCGCCGCTGCGGATCAAGCTGCGGGACTGGACCTTCAAGTCCCGCTTCCTCCTGGGCCTGATGCTCAAGGCGACCGACAAGTTCGCCACGGACATCGAGCTGCCGGACTACGCCTCGGGGTCGTAGGCCAGGTTGGGGCGGAGCCACTGCTCGACCTCGGCGACCTCGACCGCCTTGCGGCGGGCGTAGTCCTCGACCTGGTCGCGGCCGAGGCGGCCGACGGTGAAGTAGCGGGAGTCCGGGTGGGCGAAGATCAGCCCGGACACGCTCGCCGCCGGGGTCATCGCGAACGACTCCGTCAGGGCCATCCCCAGCCCGTCCGCTTCCAGCAGCTCGAACAGCTCGCGCTTCTGGCTGTGGTCGGGGCTGGCCGGGTAGCCGAGCGCCGGGCGGATGCCGCGGAAGCGCTCCGCGTGCAGGTCCTCCAGCTTCGGCTGCGCGTCCGGCTCGAACCAGTCGCGGCGGGCGCGCAGGTGGATGTGCTCGGCGAACGCCTCGGCGAGGCGGTCGGCCAGCGCCTTGACCATGATCGCGCGGTAGTCGTCCTGCTCGGCCTCGTAACGCGCGGCCAGCGCCTCGGCGCCGTGGATCGCCACCGCGAAGCCACCGAGGTGGTCGCCGATCGGGGCGATGTAGTCGGCCAGGCAGCGGTTCGCGCGGTCCTCGGGCTTGGCCGTCTGCTGCCGCAGCATCGGGAACTTGACGTGCGCGTAGTCGCCCTCGAGCAGGATGTCGTCGCCCTCGCTGTGCGCCGGCCAGAACGCGTACGCGCCCTTCGCTGTGAAGCTGCCTTCGGCGATGATCTGGTCCAGCAGCGTGTTCGCGTCGTCGAACAGCTCGCGCGCGACCGGCTGCTCGAGGATGGCCGGGTACTTGCCCTTGAGTTCCCAGGCCAGGAACAGGAACTGCCAGTCGACCATCTCGCGCAGTTCGGCGATGCTCGGCTCGACCACGCGCAGGCCGGTGAACGCCGGGGTCGGCAGGCCGTCGAAAGCCACCTTCTCGGGGTTCGCGCGGGCCTGCTCCAGGGTGAGCATCGGGCGGCGCTGCTTGCTCGCGTGCTGCTCGCGCAGCACTTCCTGGTCGGCCCGGTTCTTCGCGGTCAGCGCGATCGAGCGGTCCGGGTCGAGCAGGTCGGAGACGACGCCGACCACGCGCGAGGCGTCGAGGACGTGCACCGTCGCGTTGTCGTAGGCCGGGGCGATCTTCACCGCGGTGTGCTGCTTGGACGTCGTCGCGCCGCCGATGAGCAGCGGCATCTTCAGCCCGCGCCGCTGCATCTCGGTGGCCACGGCGACCATCTCGTCCAGCGACGGCGTGATCAGCCCGGACAGCCCGACGGCGTCGGCGCCTTCGGTGACCGCGGTGTCGAGGATCTTGCCCGCCGGCACCATCACGCCGAGGTCGATCACCTCGTAGTTGTTGCAGCCGAGGACGACGCCGACGATGTTCTTGCCGATGTCGTGGACGTCGCCCTTGACCGTGGCGAGCACGATCTTGCCCTGGCCACCGCTGGAGGCGAGCCGGCCTTCCCGGCGCGCCTGCTCCTTCTCCGCCTCCATGAACGGCTCGAGGTAGGCGACCGACCGCTTCATCACGCGCGCGCTCTTGACCACCTGCGGCAGGAACATCTTGCCGGAGCCGAACAGGTCGCCGACGATCTTCATGCCGTCCATCAGCGGGCCCTCGATGACGTCGAGGGGCCGGGGCAGCTGCTGCCGCGCCTCTTCGGTGTCTTCCTCGATGTAGTCGACGATGCCGTGGACCAGGGCGTGGGACAGGCGGGCGCCGACCGGGCCTTCGCGCCAGGAGAGGTCGACGACGCGCTTGGTGCCGCTGCCCTTGACGTTCTCGGCGAAGGCGACGAGCCGGTCGGTGGCGTCTTCGCGGCGGTCGAAGAGCACGTCCTCGACCAGTTCCAGGAGGTCCTTGGGGATGTCCTCGTAGACGGCGAGCTGGCCGGCGTTGACGATGCCCATGTCCAGGCCGACCTGCATGGCGTGGAAGAGGAACGCCGAGTGCATCGCCTCGCGGACGACGTCGTTGCCGCGGAAGGAGAACGACAGGTTCGAGATGCCGCCGGAGATGTGGACGCCGGGACAGCGTTCCTTGATCCGGGGCAGCGCGTCGATGAACGCCTTCGCGTAGCCGTTGTGCTCGGCGATGCCGGTGGCGACCGCGAGGACGTTCGGGTCGAAGATGATGTCCTCGCCCGCGAAGCCGGCTTCCTTGGTGAGCAGGTCGTACGCGCGGGCGCAGATCTCCACCTTGCGGTCGGCGGTGTCGGCCTGGCCCTGCTCGTCGAAGGCCATCACGACGACGCCGGCGCCGTAGTCGCGGATCGTGCGGGCCTGGGCCAGGAACGGCTCCTCGCCCTCCTTGAGGCTGATCGAGTTGACCACGCCTTTGCCCTGCAGGCAGCGCAGGCCGGCTTCGAGCACGCTCCACTTGGAGCTGTCGACCATCACCGGGATCCGGGCCACCTCGGGCTCGGTGGCGATGAGGTTGAGGAACGTCGTCATCGCCTGCTCGGATTCGAGCAGGTCGGCGTCCATGTTGACGTCGAGCAGGTTGGCGCCGCCGCGGACCTGTTCGAGGGCGACGTCGACCGCGCCCTGGTGGTCGCCGGATTCGATGAGCCGCCGGAACCGCTTGGAGCCGGTGACGTTGGTGCGCTCGCCGATCATCACGAACCCGGTGTCGGCGCCGATGCCGAACGGTTCGAGGCCGCTGAAACGCGTGTGGGTGCGCGGCGCCGGGATCACCCGCGGGCCGATGCTCTTCGCCGCTTCGGCGATCTTCGCGATGTGCGCCGGGGTCGTGCCGCAACAGCCGCCGACCAGGTTGACCAGGCCGTCGCGGGCGAACCCGCCGAGCAGCCCGGCGGTCTGCTCGGGCGTCTCGTCGTAGCCGCCGAACGCGTTCGGCAGGCCGGCGTTCGGGTGGCAGGCGACGTAGGTGTCGGCGAGCCGTGAGAGTTCCTCGACGTGCGGGCGCGCCTCCTGGGCGCCGAGCGCGCAGTTGACGCCGACGACCAGCGGTTTCGCGTGTTCGATCGAGCTCCAGAACGCCTCGACGGTCTGCCCCGACAGCGTCCGCCCGCTCAGGTCGACGATGGTGACCGAGATCCACAGCGGCAGGTGCGGCGCGACCTCGCGCGCGGCGGCGACCGCGGCCTTGCAGTTCAGCGTGTCGAAGATCGTCTCGATGAGCAGCACGTCGACGCCGCCTTCGGCGAGCCCGGCGATCTGCTCGGCGTAGGTGGCCTTGACCTGCTCGAACGTGACCGCCCGGTACGCCGGGTCGTCGACCTTCGGCGACAGGCTGAGGGTGACGTTGAGCGGGCCGATCGAGCCCGCGACGAACCGGCCGCCCGCTTCGTCGGCCGCCTGGCGGGCCAGTTGCGCGCCGCGGACGTTCATCTCGTGGACGTAGGCCTGCATCCCGTAGTCGGCCTGGCCGATGCCGGTGGCGGTGAAGGTGTTGGTCGTGGTGATGTCCGCGCCCGCGGCCAGGTATTGGCGGTGGACGTCGAGGATGACGTCCGGGCGGGTGAGGTTCAGCAGGTCGGGGTCGCCGGTGACGTCGTGGGTGTGCTCGCCGAAGCGGTCGCCGCGGTAGTCGGCCGGGGTGAGCCCGGCGCCCTGCAGCATGGTGCCCCAGGCACCGTCGAGGACCGCCACACGGCTGCTCAGCAGCTCACGCAGCCGGCTGGTGGGATCTTGACTCATCGGCGCCCTCCCTCGTCCGGGAGGCGCCCTTGGTGCGGTGGAGCGGGTCGAGCGTGGCGGACCCCGCGGTCCGTTGCAGCGCCTCTCGGCCCGTAACCGAGGATAGTGGATCCGGCACCCGGCTGGCCATCCCACCCGCCCGGGCGTCCACGATCTGGGACACCGGCCGCGACCGTCCACAATAGAACAATGCGTTCACCCTGCACCTCCACCCCCCATGCTCCCCGTGGCGGCGGCCGTGCTCACCTCGTGGACTGCCCACCTTGAAAACTGAAACACGTTCTAATACGCTCCGCGGGTGGACTACGGAATCGTGCTGTTCACCAGCGACCGGGGGATCACCCCGGCGGCCGCGGCGCGCGCCGCGGAAGCCGCGGGGTTCTCGACCTTCTACGTCCCCGAGCACACCCACATCCCGGTGAAGCGCGAGTCACCGCACCCGCGCACCGGCGACGCGTCGCTGCCCGACGACCGCTACAGCCGGACGCTCGACCCGTGGGTCGCGCTGGCGACGGCGGCCTCGGTCACGTCGCGCATCCGGTTGTCCACGGCGGTGGCGCTGCCGGTCGAGAGCGACCCGATCACGCTCGCCAAGACGATCGCCAGCCTCGACCACCTCTCCGGCGGCCGCGTCACGCTCGGCGCCGGGTTCGGCTGGAACGTCGACGAGCTGACCGACCACGGCGTGCCCGGGAACCGCCGCCGCACCGCGCTGCGCGAGTACCTCGAGGCGATGAGTGCACTGTGGACGCAGGAGGAGGCCGCCTACGACGGGGAGTTCGTCTCCTTCGGGCCGAGCTGGGCGTGGCCGAAACCGGTCCAGGCGCACATCCCGGTGCTGCTCGGCGCGGGCCCGACCGAGAAGACGTTCCGCTGGATCGCCCGCCACGCCGACGGCTGGCTCACCACGCCGGCCGACTCCGACCTCGACGGGCACGTGGCCCTGCTGAAGGAGATCTGGCACGCCGAAGGCCGGGAAGGCGCTCCGCGGATCTGCGCGCTCGGCGAGCGGCCGGACCCGGAACGCCTGGCACACCTGGATTCCCTCGGCGTCACCGAGACGATCTTCGGCCTCCCCGACCGCTCGCCGGAGGAAGTCGAGGCGTGGATCGGCCGGCTGGCCGGGAAGCTCGGGCTGCGGGTCGTGAGTGGTAAAGCGGGTTAGAACCCGCT
>NZ_JBSGBK010000060.1:0-54088 GCF_053601215.1 Amycolatopsis sp. NPDC004772 | reverse complement strand
TTCTGCGCGTGCGGGCCGCCCCCGTTTTTGTGGGGGGGGGGGGGTGTCGGGGTGGGGTGACGGGGGGGGGGGGCGGGGCGGCGGGGGGCCCGCGGCCGGCCAGGGGCTGGGGGGTGCCCCCGGGGGGGGGGCCCCCCCACGGCATTGTCCTCAGTGGACGACGATGCCCTCCTGCGGCGAAGGTGCCGCGGTGCTGCGGAAGAGCCGGGCGAACAGCTCCAGGTCGGCCGGCCTGCCGTCGATCGCGATGCGGCCCGTGCGGACCGCCTCCGCGGCGCTCGTCCGGCCGCCGATCACGTCGAGGAGGACCCGGCCGCGGTCGTCGGTGAGCTTGTACACCACGCTCGCGTTCGTGCGGTCATCGGTCCTCACTTCGTGAGTGGGTGGAACTGGTTGTGGTCGCCTTCGGAGATGAGCTCGCGGTGCAGCAGCTGCAGGTCGTCGCACGGCTCGACGCCCAGCTCCTCGGCGAGCCGGCGGCGCAGGTCGCGGTACACGGCCATCGCGTCGGACCGGCGGCCACTGCGGCCCAGCACCCGCATCAGCTGCCCGTGCAGTGCTTCGTCCAGCGGGTTGCCCCCGGTCAGCGACCGCAGCTCGCCGATCAGCTCGCGGTGCCGTCCGCTGGCGATCTCCGCCTCGACCAGCAGGTGCAGCGTGGTGCGGTGCTGCTCGGCCAGCTGGGTCACGTACGACTGCAGCACCGGTCCACAAGAGACGTTCGCCAGCGGCGGGCCCGACCACAGGTCCAGCGCCTCGCGGAACCGGCCCGCCGCGTCGTCGTGCCGCCCGTTCCGTTGCAGGACCTGCCCTTCCTGCTGCAGCCGGTCGAAGCGGAAGACGTCCACCTGCGCGGGGTCGATGCGGAAGACGTAGCCCGGGTTCTTGGTGACGAGCAGGTCGTCGGCGTTCTCCGCGAGCCCGTTCTGCTGGATGCACCGCCGCAGGTGGTAGACGTAGGTGTGCAGGGTGGTCCGCACCGTGCGGATCGGGTCGCTGGCCCACAGCTCCTGCATGATCGAGTCGGCGTGGACCAGCCGGCCCGGCCGGACCACCAGCAAGGCCAGCAGCTGCAGGACCTTCGGCGTCGTCGGCGCGTAGTCGACGCCGTCACGCAGGAGGCCGAGCGGGCCGAGGACCGTGAAGCGGACGACACTTTCGGATGGTTCCCGTGGCCGCGGGGTCGCCGTGGCCGCTAGCCTTGTTTCGGAGTACATTGCCGAACGCCTCCAGTGTGCAGCCGTCTGCCGGCTCCCCAGTAGTGCCGCGTCAGGACCGATGTACTCCCGATGTACCGTCGATCCTCCGGCTGTCCACACTCGAATGTGACAGAGCGGCCGGGGTGCGGCCAGTGAGCCGCCCACCAGAGTCGAACTGTGTTTCTCCGCCCGGGCCCGTGCGTTCCGCACTTTTCGCGGCCGCGTGCCGCGGACTCCCGACCGGCCGGATTGGCCGTCCGGATCATGCCGCCCGGCCGGGCGAACGGCGGAAGGCCGGTGCTCACTCGCCGTGTCGGGGCAGCTTTCACAACGGATCCGTGCGAAGTGCACGACGGGAGCCGTGCCCTTCGCACGGGTTCGGCGTTCCCCGCCGACAGCGCCTTCTCCGGTCTCCGCCGAGGCTCGATCGGTCGTCCACCGACCCGCGACATCCGGCGTCTTACCTGGCGGCGAGGGAAATCCAAGCGGAGGAATTCGAGGTTGGACTGATGATCTTGCGATCGGTTGCGTACCCGGGGGCGCAGCGGGAGGCCGGCGAGCCACCGGAGGACGCGGACCGGCTCAGACGCGAACAACCCGTCCAGCCGGCGATCCTGCGGGCGATCGAGCTGCTGCTCGAACGCTACTTCGAGCCCATCACCCTGTCGGCACTGGCCGCCGAGGTGTACGTGAGCCCCTTCCACTTCTCGCGCATCTTCGCGAAGGCGACCGGGGTCACTCCGGGCCGGTTCCTGACGGCCGTGCGCCTGTTCGAGGCGAAACGGTTGCTGCTGACCACTTCCCTGACCGTGTCGGACATCGTCTGCAGCGTCGGCTACAGCAGCGTCGGCACCTTCACCAGCCGGTTCGTCCGGGCCGTCGGCATGACGCCGACCGAGTACCGCGAACCGGACGTCGGCGAGCTGCTCGTCGCGCACTCGGCGTACTTCCAGCGGCTGCCGTCGCAGCGGTCGCTGCGCGAAGCCGGCTGCGCTTCGCAGCCGATGGGCACCGGCCACCTGGACGTCGACCTGGTGTTGCCGGACGACGCGGCCCCGGCCACCGTTCTCGTCGGCGTGTTCGCCGACAACGTGCCGCAGCGCGGCCCGGTCGCCTTCGGCGGCTCGGCCAACACCCGGTCCGGGCGGTTGACCGTGCACGGCGTGCCGGAAGGCAACTGGACCGTGATTGCGATCGCCGACCACAGCGTGCACGCCAAGAGCGGCCCCGCTTTCACGGTCGGGACCGCCTCGGCCGCCGTGTCGCCGTTCGACCCGCCGGGCGTCACCGTCCGGCTGCGTCGGCCCGCGCTGACCGACCCGCCGATCGCGATCACCCTGGCGTCGCGGCCGACGCCGTCGAGCCGGCAGCAGTTCGCCACGCAACGGCCGCACCTGCGCGCCGTCGCCTGAGCCCCGTTCCTCCGACGACAGGAAGATCCGGATGTCGACTCTGCTCGGCGTGCTGCGCAAGCGCGTTCTCGCTCCCTCCCTCGCGTCCGTCGGCTTCGCCGAGCGCGGGTTCCCGGTGGTGCACACCGACGCCACGGCCCGCCTGGAAGCGGTGCCGCAGGCGGTCGTGTGCGGGTTCGAATGGGCCATCGAAGGCGCGTCGCTGTGGGAGATCGAGCGGCGCCTCGCGCTGATCGAGCCCGAACAGCGCGGGTTCGCCTACGAGGGCGCGGCGATGGGCTATTCCGTCCTCGACGCCATGCCCGGCGGCGGCTCGGACCGGACCCGCGAGCTGCTCGAAGGACCGGGCCGCCCGCACATCTTCCTGACCTACATCGGGATCGGGTTCGCGATGGCGCGGCTGCCGCGTCCACTGTGGAAGAAGATGCTGCCCGAGCTGACCGGGGTGGCCTACCACCCGGTGATGAGCTGGCTCGCCGTCGACGGCTACGGCTTCGACCGCGCCTACTTCGACACCGGGAAGTGGGTGGAGCGGCAGGCGGCCCCGGAGCCCTACCCGTGGGCCGGCCGCCCGGAGTACTTCGCCCGCGCGTTCGACCAGGGGGTCGGCCGCGCGCTGTGGTTCATCCACGGCGGGAACCCGGACGCGGTGGCCGCCGCGGCCGGCCGGTTCGCCGAATCCCGCCGCGCCGACCTGTGGAGCGGGATCGGGCTCGCCGCGACGTTCGCGGGCGGCAGCGACGAGCTCGGGCTGGCGCGGCTGCGCCGGGCGGCCGGCGGGTACCACGACGAGCTCGGCCTGGGCGTGGTGTTCGCGGTGAAGGCGCGGACCTATTCCGGATACGTCCCGGCGCACACCGACCTCGCGTGCGGTGCCCTGGCCGACCTGACCGTGCAGGAGGCGCAGAACCTGGCCGACCGCACCGAGCGCGCCGACGGCGACGACGGGCCGGTGCCGCCCTACGAGCTGTGGCGGGAGCGGATCCGGGAAGAGCTCCGTCCCGCCGCCGCGCGACGGGCGAGCTGAGCGGTGATCTCACGCAACCGTGGAGTAGACCGCCGACCAGCGGATCTGTGACCGTGGAAGAGACGAGCAGAACCAAGTCTCATTCGACCCGTGAGGGGGAGAGTGCGTTGGGCAATGGCTGGCGCGCGCTCAGACGCCGCATCCTGACACCGAACGTTTCGGAGACCTCGCTGGAAAAGCGTGGCTTCCACCGCAAGAGCCCAGCCGCTCAAGAACGACTCGAGACCATCGGGGAGAAATTCCTCCTCGGGTACGCGCACGCGGTCGAGGCCCGTTCGGTCGAGCAAGCCGAAGAATGGCTGGAGCGCATCCCACCGCAGTTCCGCGGCTTCGCCTACGAAGGCGCGGGAATGGGGTACGGCGTCCTCGACGGGCTGCCGTTCGGCAAGAGCACGAACATCGCCGAATTCCTGGCCGGCCCCGGTGAGAAGCACGACTACATCATCTACGTCGGGGTCGGCTGGGCCATGTGCCGGCTCCCGCGGTTCGCGTGGCCGAAGGCCTCGGCGTTCGACCCGCTGCTGCGCTGGCTCGTGCTCGACGGCTACGGCTTCCACCAGGCGTACTTCAAGACCGACCAGTACATCCGGCAGCAGTACCAGGAGCCGGGTTTCTCGTGGCCGGACAAGCGCTACGACGGTTACGCGTTGCGCGCCATCGACCAGGGCATCGGCCGGGCGCTGTGGTTCATCTGCGGTACCGACGTCGAGCTGGTGACGAAGACGATCGAGGAGTTCCCCGAGTCGCGCCACGGCGACCTCTACGCCGGGGTCGGGCTGGCCTCGACCTACGCGTGCGGCGTCACGGCCGACGAGCTGCGGGAACTGGTCGACCGGGCCGGCATCCACCACGGGCCGCTGGCGCAGGGAAGCGCGTTCGCGGCCGAGTGCCGGGTGCGCTCGGGCCTGATGATCCCGGAGACCGAGATGGCGGCCCGGGCGATCTGCGGGCTCCCGGCCGAGCGCGCGGCGGCCATCACGCAAGAGGTCCGGCCGGAGGTGGTCGTCGACGGTGACGACGTCCCGGCGTTCGAAACCTGGCGGCGGCGGATCGCCGACGAAGTCCTGACGCACGGAGGTGTGCACGAATGACCGCGACCTTGGGCCGGCTGCGCAAGCAGCTGGCGGGCATCGTGGCGCTGGCGCTGATCTTCACCCTGTTCCTGGTCGCGCGCCTGCCCAGCGTCTCCGCCGCCGAGCAGGACTCGATGGCGAGCAAGTTCCACTTCACGCCGATGTCGATCGCGCTGCCCGCGGCGAAGAAGGCGCAGTCGATCCGCACGGTGAACAAGGAGTACGAGGACATCGCCGCGTGGATCTCCTCGGTCGGCGCCGCGATCGCGCTCAACGACATCAGCGGCACCGGCAAGGCCAACGACCTCTGCCTGGTCGACACCCGCAGCGACCAGGTCGTCATCACGCCGTCGCCGGACTCGGGCCCGCGGTACGCGCCCTTCGAGCTCGACCCCGCGCCGGTGCTGCCGACGTGGGACTACATGGCGCCGATGGGCTGCGTCCCGGGTGACTACAACGAAGACGGCCGTACCGACGTCCTGGCCTACTACTGGGGCCGCACGCCGGTGCTGTTCCTGCAGAAGGCCACCGCGGCGAAGTTCGACGCGGCCGCGTTCCAGCCGGTCGAGCTGGTGGCGGGCAACCACCGCGGCCCGGACGGGAAGTACAACGGCCCGATGTGGAACACCGACTCCGCCACCATCGGCGACTTCGACGGTGACGGGCACGTCGACATCTTCATCGGGAACTACTTCCCGGACAGCCGGGTCCTCGACCCGAACGCCGACGGCGGCATCACGATGAACCAGTCGATGTCGCACGCGCTGAACTCGGGCGCGAAGTACATCTACCGCTGGACCGGCGCCGCGTCCGGCGCGAACCCGAGCGCGCAGTACGTCGATGCTTCGCAGGGCATCCCGGAAGTCGCCCGCTACGGCTGGACGCTGGCCTCCAGCGCGACCGACATCGACGGCGACAGCCTGCCGGAGCTCTACATCGCCAACGACTTCGGGCACGACCGGCTGCTCTACAACAAGTCCACGCCGGGTCACATCGAGCTCGCCGAGGTCACCGGCGTCCGCGGGATCACCGACCCGAAGTCGAAGGTGCTGGGCAACGACTCCTTCAAGGGCATGGGCGTCGACTTCGGCGACCTGAACCACGACGGGCTCTACGACCTGTTCGTCAGCAACATCACCACGTCGTGGGGCATCGAAGAGTCGAACTTCCAGTTCATGAACACCGCGAAGAACACCATGGACCTGCGCAAGCAGCTGCAGGACGGGGTCGCGCCGTTCGACGACGTGAGCGGCAGCCAGGGGACCGCCTGGTCCGGCTGGGGCTGGGACGTCAAAATCCAGGACTTCAACAACGGCGGCGAGAACCAGATCGCGCAGGCGACCGGGTTCGTCAAGGGCCAGGTCAACCGCTGGCCGAACCTGCAGGAGCTGGCCACGGCGCACGACGGCCTGCTGTCCAACCCGCTCTGGTGGCCGAACGCCCGTGCCGGTGACGACATCGGCGGCGACCACACCCTGCACTTCTTCGTGAAGAGCGCGGACGGCCGGTACACCGACCTCGCGCCGCAGCTGGGCCTGGCGGTCCCGGTGCCCACCCGCGGCATCGCCGTCGGCGACACCGACGGCGACGGCCTGCCCGAGTTCGCGGTGGCGCGGCAGTACGAGGCGCCGATCTTCTACCACAACGACAGCCCGAACCCGGGCAAGTACCTGCAGCTGAAGCTGACCACCGACGCCCCGGTGGCGCCCGGCCCGCTGCCCGCGGCCGGCCCGCCCGCGATCGGTGCCCAGGCCACCGTGACGACCGCGGACGGCAAGAAGTACCTCGGCCGGGTCGACGGCAGCAGCGGTGAGGCCGGCCGGCGCAGTTTCGACGTCCAGATCGGCCTCGGGCACGACGTCAGCGGCCCGCTCGACGTGCACCTGCAGTGGCGGGACCGGACCGGGCAGCTGCGGACCCAGAACCTGAAGCTCGAACCCGGTTGCCACATGTACCAGCTCGGCACCACGGCGAAGGAAGCGATGTGACGTGATGGCCACCCCGACTCTGACCAAAGTGGACACCACGCCACCCAAGCGGACCAACAAGGTCGTCACCGCCTTGCGCCGCTTCGCGATCTCGATCACGATCTTCAACATCATCGGCTACACCGTGCTCGGCTTCGAGCAGCCGTGGCTGTACCCGTTCGTCGCGCTGGCGACCGCGTACACCACGGAGATCCTGCTCGAAATCATCAACGCCCGCGTCACCTCCCGTGCGGTCCGCTTCAAGGGCAACGGGTTCAAGGGTCTGATGGAGTTCCTGCTCCCGGCGCACATCACCGGGCTCGCGCTGAACATGCTGACCTACGTCAACGACCGGATCCTCGTGATGATCTTCGGCGTGGTCGTCGCGGTCGGCGCGAAGTGGATCCTGCAGGCACCGGTGTACGGCCGGATGCGGCACTACATGAACCCGTCGAACTTCGGCATCACGATCATCCTGCTCGTGTTCCCGTGGGCGAGCATCGCCCCGCCGTACCACTTCACGGAGCAGATCCCCACCTGGGGCGGCTGGCTGATCGTCGGCATCATCCTCGTGTCGGGCACGGTGCTCAACGCGCTGCTGACCGGCCGGATGTTCCTCATCGCGGGCTGGCTGAGCTTCTTCGTCATCCAGGCCGTCGTCCGCGGCTGGCTCTTCGGCACGTCGATCCCCGGCGCGCTGGCGATGGCCACCGGTGTCGCGTTCGTGCTCTACACCAACTACATGGTGACCGACCCGGGCACGTCGCCGTCGAAGCCGGGTTCGCAGTTCGCCTTCGGGGCCGGGGTGGCACTCGCGTACGGCTTCTTCACCGCCGTGCACGTGGCCTACGGGCTCTTCCTGGCCACCGCGACCGTCTGCCTGATCCGCGGCATGTTCCTGTGGGCGCTGCACTTCTCGAACAAGGCGCGGATCAAGTTCGAGGCCGAGCAGGCCGAGCAGAAGGCGAAACTGGAGCTCGCGCCCGCGCCGGCGGAAGCGGACGGCGAGAAGCCGGGAACCGTCGCGGCATGACCGGCCGCCAGCACCGAGCCCGGGCGGCGCACCTCGCGCCGCCCGGGCCGCCGCGCCGGGCGACCCTCCGGTTGCTGAAGCAGCTCTTCACCGACCGGCTCGCGCTCATGGGCGACAACGCCGAGATCTACGGCGACGTCGTCCGCATCGCCATCGGCCCGAAGGCGATGTACCTGGTGAACCACCCGGACCTCGCGAAGCACGTCCTCGCGGACAACGCCGCGAACTACCACAAGGGCATCGGCCTGCAGGAGGCCCGCCGGGCCCTCGGCGACGGCCTGCTCACCAGCGACGGCGAGACGTGGCGCGAGCAGCGGCGGACCATTCAGCCGGTGTTCCAGCCGAAGCGGATCTCGCGGCAGGCCGCCGTCGTCGCGGCCGAAGTGGACGCGCTGATCCAGCGGCTCGCCGCGCACGACGGGCCGGTCGAGATCCTGCACGAGATGACCGGCCTGACCCTCGGCGTGCTCGGCAAGACGCTGCTCGACGCCGAGCTCGGCGGGTACGAAACGCTCGGCCACTCGTTCGAGGCCGTGCAGGACCAGGCCATGTTCGAGGCGGTCACGCTCAGCGCGATCCCGCAGTGGGTGCCGCTGAAGAAGCAGCTGGAGTTCCGCACCGCGCGCGACGACCTGCGCCGGATCGCCGACGAGCTCGTCGAGCAGCGGCTGGCGAACCCGGTCGAGAACGGCGAGGACGTGCTGTCGCGGCTGATCGCGTCCGGGTCCGCGCAGGGTGCGTCGCGCGAACGCATGCGGGACGAGCTGATCACCCTGCTGCTGGCCGGGCACGAGACGACGGCGAGCACGCTCGGCTGGGCGTTCCACCTGATCGACGAGCACCCGGACGTCGGCGAGCGGCTGCACGCCGAAGCCGTCGAAGTGCTGGGTGACCGCCTGCCCGAGCACGAGGACCTGCGCCGGCTCACCTACACCGCGGCCGTGGTCGAGGAAGTCATGCGGCTGTACCCGCCGGTGTGGCTGCTGCCGCGGGTCGCCCAGGCCGACGACGAGATCGGCGGGTACCACGTGCCGGCCGGCTCCGACGTCGTCGTGGTGCCCTACACGCTGCACCGGCACCCGGGGTTCTGGACCGACCCGGAGCGGTTCGACCCCGGCCGGTTCGACCCGGCGAACCCGGCCGGACGGCCGCCGCGCTACGCCTACATCCCGTTCGGCGCCGGGCCGAGGTTCTGCATCGGCAACAGCCTCGGCGTGATGGAGGCGGTGTTCGTGCTCGCCATGGCGGCGCGGGACCTGGTGCTGCGGAAGGTGCCGGGCAAGGTCGTCGACCCCGAAGCGATGCTCTCGCTGCGGGTGCGCGGCGGGCTGCCGATGACCGTGCACCGCCGGGAACGGGTGCGGCGGGCCGAGGCCGCCTGAGTTCACTGTGGACATTCGATGAGGAGGTAGGCCGGTGCAACCCGAAGCCACCGAAGAAGAACGCGTCAAGAACCTGACCCTCGAGGCCTACGCGGACACGATCGTGCCGGGGGAGAAGCGGAACGAGGACGACCGGGCGATCGCCGGGGCCGCGCCCGGCCCCGGCGCGGTGGCGGCGGGCGCGCTCGAGCTGCTGAACTTCGACGCGACCGGCGTCACCGTCGGCCTGCCCTACCTCGCGCAGTCGCTCAACGATCACGCGAAGACCTACGCGGGCGAAGTGGAGCTCGCGCTCGACCACGACGTCCCGCCGTTCGTCGCGCTGCCCTACGAGCACCGCCGCGAGCTGGTGCGGCGGCTGACCGCACCCGGCCACCCGGAGAAGGACGGCTGGGTCAGCCTCGCGCTGTTCTGCAACATGGCCTTCGACAGCGCCGCGCACAAGCACACCGCCGACGCCATTCGCGAAGGGCACCCGGGCCTGCTGGCGTTGGGCTACACCCCACCGGATGCCGACGGGTTCTGGCGGTTCCCGAAGTACGGCTACGGCCGCAAGCTGGCCGAGCTCCACCCCGACACCACGCCTTCCGGGAGCCCCGCATGACTGCCATCGACAAGACCGACGTCGTCATCGTCGGCAGCGGCTTCGGCGGATCCATCCCCGCCTACCACCTCGCCGCCGGCGGGGCCAAGGTCACCGTGCTGGAGCGCGGGCCGTGGCTGGCCTCGGCCGACTTCGAGCACGACTACCTGCTCGGCTCGTCCTACACGCGGGCGTTCGACTTCGTCGTCGGCGACGGGATGAGCGTGCTCGGCGGCAACTGCGTCGGCGGCGGCAGCGTCGTGTACTTCGCCGCGATGCCGCGGGCGCCGAAGTTCGTCTTCGAGCGCCACGGCAGCATCGGGCGCCGGATGTGGCCGTGGGTGATCAACCGCGACTCGCTCGAGCCGTGGTACGACCGGGTCGACGAGTCGCTGCCCGTGTCCAAACAGGACTGGAGTGACGTCTCCTACGCCGGCGGGCTGTGGGCCGCGGCCTGCAACCACTCGGGCCGGACGGCCAACCCGGCGCCGGTCGCGGTCGACAACGCCACCTGCGTCAACTGCAACTTCATGATGGCGGGCTGCAAGTTCGACGCCAAGCGCTCGATGCTGACGAACTACCTGCCCGCGGCCCTCTCACACGGCGCGGAGATCCGCCCGCTGCACGAAGTCCAGCGGCTCGAGCGCACCGAGGACGGCGGCTACCGCGTCTACTTCGACCTGATCGACGAGGAAGACTACCGGATCCACACCGGTAGCGGCGTGATCGAGGCGAAGATCGTGATCATCGCCGCCGGCGCGGGGGCCACCCCGGTGATCCTGCAGCGCTCGGAGGCCGCGCTCGGCACGATGCCGCACGGTGTCGGCCGGTACTTCTCCGGCAACGGCGAGCGGCTCAACACCGCGATCATCGACGAGGACCGCGTCCGCGAGGTGCTGGGACTGTCCCGTGAGGACGGTCCGGTCTACTCGGCCAACCACATCGGCAAGGGCCCGACCGTCGCGAACTGGGACAAGCTCGACGGGTCGCTGCCGGAGTACGAGCGGTACTCGCTGGAGCAGCTGTACTTCCCGCCGGGCCTGGGCACCATCCTCGCCCAGGTGCCCGGCGGCGAGGAGCCGCGCTGGTTCGGGGCGGAGAAGAAGGAAATCCTCAAGCAGTGGGCCAACTGGCTGACGATCTTCCTGATGACCGAGGACGACAACGAAGGCGTGTTCGGCGCCCCGCCGCCCACCGGAAACGCCTACCGGATCTCGCAGCAGATGCTCGGCCGCGGCTCGCTGCGCTACGAGCCGACGACGAACACCCGGCGCGGCTGGGCGCTGGCCGACGCGGACTGCAAGGCGATCATCGAGAAGGACGGCCTGGCGAAGGTCGCGCCGTGGACCAACGACGTCGTCGGGGCGTACACCGTGCACCCGCTGGCGTCCTGCCGGATCGGTGACGACCCGGCGACGTCGGCGCTGTACCCGAACCACGAGCTGCGCAACCACCCGGGCATCTTCGTCACCGACAGCGCGGCGGTGCCGGGCGCGCTGACGGTGAACCCGGCGATGACCATCGCCGCGCTCGCCGAGCGGTCGATCCCGGGCATCGTCCGGGCCCTGCAGGCCCGCGACGTCGACGTCAAGTACGGCGCGCCGGCCCCCGACGGTTCGATCACGGGCCGCCGGGCGGTGTCCAAACTGGACCTGGTCGCCGGGAACTGAGGCACGAAACCCGGAACTCGCGTGATTGAAGCCGGAACTCGCGTGATTCGGCGCGGTACGGCTCTGATCACGCGAGTTACGGCTCCGATCACGCGAGTTCCGGCTCTGATCACGCGAGTTACGGCTTCCGGTACGCGGGTTCGCCGGGCTGAGGAGGAAGTATGGCGGCGGGGTTGGTGCGGGTTGCCTTGCGGCGGGTGCTGCGGGAGGTGCGGTACGTCGACGTCGTGCGGCCGGGGCGGGCGCAGGGGCTCGTGCGGGAGGTCTACCGGCAGGTCGAGCGGGACTTCGGGATGCTCGCCCCGCCGATCGCGCTGCACTCGGCGTCGCCGGAGGTGCTGGCCGCGGCGTGGCTGATGCTGCGGGAGTCGCTGGTGGCGGGCGGGTCGGCGAGCCGGGCCGGCAAGGAGGCCGTCGCGGCCGCCGTGTCCGCGGCGAACTCGTGCCCGTACTGCGTCGAGGTGCACGCGATGGCGCTCGGGTCGCTGGGCGAGCCGGCCGCCGCCGCGGCCATCGGCGCCGGGACCATCGCGTCCATTCCGGACGGTGCCCTGCGCGCGCTGACCGCGTGGGCGGGCGGCGAAGGCAGCCTGCCCGCGGACGTGCCGGACGACGTCGCGGCGGAGTACACGGCCGTGGCCGTCGCGTTCCACTACCTCAACCGGATGGTGAGCGTGTTCCTCGGGCCGTCGCCGCTGCCGGAGGCCGTTCCGCCGTCGGCGCGGGCGAAGGCCAAGGCCGTGCTGGGCTTCCTGCTCAAGCCGGGTGCCGCGCCGCCGGCCGGGCAGGCACTGGACCTGCTGCCCGCCGCGCCGGGGCCGGAGCCGGGCGACACGCTGTCGGACGCCTTCGCGCGGGCCGTGGTGGCGATCGAGGCCGCCGGGGAACGCTCGGTGCCGTCCCGCGTGCGGGAGCTCGTCCGCCGGGAACTCAAGGCGTGGGACGGGACACCGCCCGGGCTGAGCCGCGCGTGGGTGGAGCCGGTCCTGGCCGAACTCCCGGCGGAGGAACGCGCCGCCGGCCGGGTCGCCCTGCTGACCGCCCGGTCCGCCTACCAGGTGACGGACGCCGACATCGCCGCGGTCAGTCCGGAGCGGACAGACCACCGCGGGGTGGTCGAGCTGGTGTCGTGGGCGGCCCTCACCGCGGCCGTGGCGGCGGGCGACCGGCTCCGCCCGCGAAGAGAAGACTTCCCAGGCCGCAACGGTGATGATCGATCGGGAGAAGACGTCGCATCGGGGAAAGGACTGACAGGTGACTGACACCACGGGCGTGATCGCCGACCTGACCGCCGAGGCCGCCGAGGTGGACGCGCTCGTCGCGGGGCTCACCGAGGCGGAGTGGGACACCCCCACGCCCGCGCCGGGTTGGACCGTCCGCCACCAGATCGCGCACCTCGCGTTCATCTTCCGGATCGCGGGGCTGTCGGCGGCGCAGCCGGAGGCGTTCGTGGCCATGACGAAGTCGCTGTCCGGCGGGTTCGAGGCCGCGGTCAACGCCGCGCTGGAGGACTACGTCCACGACCCGGCCGAGGTGCTCCTGACGCGCTGGCGGGCCGAGCGGGACGCGGGGCTCAAGGCCCTCGCGGCCGTGCCCGGGAACCAGCTGGTGCCGTGGCTGGTGAACCCGCTGCCGCCGTACGTGCTGGCGTGCGCGGGGATGATGGAGGTGTTCGGCCACGGCCAGGACATCGCCGACGCGCTCGGCGTGCGCCTCGAGCGCACCGACCGGATCCGGCACATCGCCGGGTTTTCCGTTCGGGTCCGGGACTTCGGCTACGAGGCGCGGAACCTGACGCCGCCCGCGGAAGAGTTCCGGTTCGAACTCACCGCGCCTTCGGGCGCGCGCTGGGCGTTCGGGCCGGAGGACGCGGCCCAGCGGGTCACCGGCAGTGCCGAGGACTTCTGCCTGCTCGTCACCCGGCGGCGGCACCGCTTCGACCTCGACGTGCGGGCGACGGGCACGCTGGCCGACCAGTGGCTCGACATCGCCCAGGCCTATCGCGGGCCGGCCGGGGCGGGGCGCCGCCCCGGCCAGTTCGACGCATGAATCCTTTGTGGACAGTACAGGTCGGTGTCCGGTCGTGCTGACGACCCGGGCACGGGCAGCAAGAGGAGAAGCCGGTCCGCATCGCCCGGAGATGCTGGACCGGATGGCCCGGCGACCCGGAGCACCGGGCAGCGGCGGCGCCGCCAGACGGAGACAGGCCAGCGCCTGGACCCCGGGTCCCGCACCAGTGGGCAGCGGGGACCGGATGGTTCCGATGGTATGGGGCTCGAGAGCCAGTGGGAGTGCGGTGGCATGAGCGTAGAGCGGATTTCGATCGTCGGTATCGGTCTCCGGTACCCCGACGCGAGTTCTCCGGAGGAGCTCTGGGAAAACGTGCTCGCCGGGCGGCGGGCGTTCCGCAGGCTGCCGGACGAGCGGATGAACCGGGCGGACTACTACTCACCCGATCCGAAGGCACCGGACCGCTTCTACTCGCAGAAGGCGGCCGTGCTGCGGGGTTACGAGTTCGACCGGGTGACGCACAAGATCGCCGGCAGCACCTTCCGGGCGACCGACACGACGCACTGGCTGGCCCTCGAGGTCGCCGCGGAGGCCCTCGCGGACGCCGGGTTCGGTGACGGCGAAGGCGCCCCGAAGCAGAGCACCGGCGTCGTCATCGGCAACAGCCTGACCGGTGAGTTCTCCCGCGCCAACATCATGCGGCTGCGCTGGCCGTACGTGCGCCGCACGGTCGCGGCGGCGCTGACCGCCCGCGGCTGGGAGGACGAGGAGACCGCGAACTTCCTGCGGGAGCTCGAAGTCCAGTACAAGGAGCCGTTCCCCGAGATCAACGAGGACTCTCTCGCCGGCGGCCTGGCCAACACGATCGCCGGCCGGGTCTGCAACTACTTCGACTTCGCCGGCGGCGGGTACACCGTCGACGGCGCCTGCTCGTCCTCGCTGCTGTCGGTGGTGACCGCGGCCAACGCGCTCGTCCAGGGCGACTTCGACCTCGCCATCGCCGGTGGCGTCGACCTGTCGATCGACCCGTTCGAGGTGATCGGCTTCGCGAAGACCGGCGCGCTCGCCAAGCGCGAGATGAAGGTCTACGACGCCGATTCGAACGGCTTCTGGCCCGGCGAGGGCTCGGGCATGCTGGTCCTGATGCGCGAGAGTGACGCGCTGGAGCAGGGCAAGCGGATCTACGCGTCGATCGGCGGCTGGGGCGTGTCGTCCGACGGCAAGGGCGGCATCACCCGGCCCAAGGCGTCCGGGCACCGGCTGGCTCTCGAACGCGCCTACGACCGCGCGGGCTACGGCGTCGAGACCGTCTCCTACTTCGAGGGCCACGGCACCGGCACCGCGCTGGGCGACGAAACCGAGATCGAGGCGCTGTCCACGGCCCGCCGCGACGCCGACCCGCTGGCCAAGCAGGCCGCGCTCTCGACGATCAAGGGCAACATCGGCCACACCAAGGCCGCTGCCGGCGTCGCCGGCCTGATCAAGGCGACGCTGGCGGTGTACCACCAGGTCATCCCGCCCGCGACCGGACACCACACCCCGCACGAGTCGCTCACCGGCTCCTCGGCGCGGATGTACGTCCCGCGCGAGGCGACGCTGTGGCCGGAGGACCAGCCGGTCCGTGCCGGTGTCTCCGCAATGGGCTTCGGCGGCATCAACTCCCACGTCACGGTTACCGAGGCGCCGACCGCACCCCGGCGCCGGGAGCTCGACGAGCGGGCCCGTTCGCTGGTCGCCGGCCGCCAGGACGCCGAGCTGCTGCTGTTCGACGCCGACGACCTCGCCACCCTGCGCGGGAACATCGCCGCGGTGCTGGAAACCGTGCCGAAGCTGTCGTTCGCGGAGCTGACCGACCTCGCCGGCACGCTGGCGAAGGACCTGTCGGGCAAGCCGGTGCGCGCCGCGGTCGTCGCGGCCAACCCCGAGCACGCCGAGCGGAAGCTGACCAAGCTGCTCGAACAGCTCGAGTCGGGTGACTCGGTCTTCGACAGCGCCGACGGCATCTTCGCCGGCAGCCGCGGCTCCGCGCCGAAGATCGGCTACCTGTTCCCCGGCCAGGGTTCCGGCCGCGGTGGCGACGGGGCGCTGCGCCGCCGGTTCGCCGTGGCGGACGAGATCCACCGCGCCGCCGCGCTGCCCATCACCGGCGACCAGGTCGCCACCGAGGTGGCGCAGCCCCGGATCGTCACCGGTTCGCTGGCCGCGCTGCGGGTGCTGCGCTCGTTCGGCATCGAGGCGGCGACGGCCACCGGCCACAGCCTCGGCGAGCTGACCGCGCTGCACTGGGGCGGCGCGCTCGACGAGCGGGCGCTGCTGAAGCTCGCCACGATCCGCGGCAAGGTGATGGCCACGACCGTGGGCGACGGCACCGGCGCGATGGCGAGCATCGCCGCTTCGCCCGGCCGGGTCGAGGAGCTGGGCCTGGGCGACGACGTCGTCATCGCCGGGTACAACGCGCCCGAGCAGACGGTGATCTCCGGGCCGGCCGGGGCGATCGACCGGATCGTCGCCCGGGCGAAGGCCCAGGGGGTCACCGCGACCCGCGTCAAGGTCTCGCACGCCTTCCACTCGCCGGCGGTCGAGCCGGCCGCGAACGCCATGACCGAGCGGCTCGGCGAGTTCGCTTTCGCGCGGTTGGAGCGGCCGGTCGTCTCGACCGTCAGCGGGGACGTGCTGCACGCCGCGGAGGACCTGCCCGGGCTGCTGCGCGACCAGATCGTGCTGCCGGTCCGCTTCCGTGAGGCCGCCGCCAAGGTGGCCGAGCGCAGCGACCTGGTGGTCGAGGTCGGGCCCGGCCGGGTGCTGACCGGGCTGTTCGAGGAGATCGAGCCGGAGACCCCGGTGCTCGCGATCGACACGGACAACGCGTCGCTGCAGGCCCTGCTGCGGGTCGTGGGCGCGGCGTTCGCGCTCGGCGCGCAGATCTCGGTGGACGCGCTGTTCGAAGGCCGGATCGTCCGCGCCCTGCCCGCCGACGGCCAGTTCACCTTCCTGGCCAGCCCGTGCGAGGCGGGGGCGTCGATCGACAGCGAGCTGGCCGCCGAGCTGGCCGCGGAGAAGGCGGAGGCCGCCGCCTCGGACGCCGAGGCGTCCGACGCGGACACCGGTTCGACGCTGGACCTGCTGCGCAAGTTCGCCGCCGAGCGCGTCGAGCTGCCCTTGGAGGCGGTCACCGCCGACACGCACCCGCTCGACGACCTGCACCTGTCGTCGATCACGGTCGGGCAGCTGGTCAACGACGTCACCCGGGCGCTGGGCCGCCCCGCGCTGGAAGGCATGCCGAACTTCGCGACGGTGTGCCTCGGCGACCTCGCCGAGATGATCGACGAGCTGGCGCAGACGGCGAAACCGGCCGACACCGCCACCGGCGAGGCCCCCGGCGTGGGTCCGTGGGTCCGGCCGTTCGCGGTCGAGTACGTGCCCGCGCCGCGGCCCGCCGCGGACCTCACGTCGGGGGCGGGGAACGCCGAATGGCAGGTCTTCGCGACGCCGCGCCACCCGCTGGCCGAACCGCTGAAGGCCGCGCTCGCGCGGTCCGGCGCCGGGGACGGCGTGCTGCTCTGCCTGCCGGCGGACTGCGACGCCAGCCACGTCGGCCTGTTCCTCGAAGCCGGCCGCGCGGTCATGGCCGCCCCCAACGGCACGCGGTTCGTGGTCGTCCACCACGGCTACGGGGCGGCCGGCCTGGCCAGGACCCTGCGCCTGGAGGACCCGTCGGCGAAGACGACGATCATCGACCTCGCCGACCCGGAGCCGTCCACTGTGGACGCGATCGCGTCGGCCGTGACGACGGTGGTGGCCGAGGTCGCCGCGACCACGGACTTCACCGAAGCGCGCTACGGCGCCGACGGCGGGCGCACGGTGCCTCGGCTGTCCGCGCTGCCCGCCCCGAAGCCCGGCCCGCTGCGCGACTCGCTGGACGCGACCGACGTCCTGCTCGTCACCGGCGGCGGCAAGGGCATCACGGCGGAGAGCGCGCTGGCGCTCGCCAAGGATTCCGGGGCGCGGCTGGCCCTGCTCGGGCGCAGCGACCCGGAGTCCGACAGCGAGCTGGCGGAGAACCTCGACCGCATGGAGGCGGTGGGCATCCGCTACCGCTACGAGCGCGCCGACGTCACCAGCGCCCCGCAGGTGGCTGCGGCGGTCGCCCGGATGGAGGCCGAACTCGGCCCGGTCACCGCGATCCTGCACGGCGCGGGCCGCAACGAGCCGGCTGCCCTCTTCAGCCTGACCGAGGACAGCTTCCGCAAGACCCTCGCCCCGAAGATCGGCGGCCTCAACGCGGTGCTCGCCGCGGTCGACCAGGACCGGATCAAGCTCCTGGTCACCTTCGGCAGCATCATCGGCCGGGCCGGCCTGCGCGGTGAAGCGCACTACGCCACGGCGAACGACTGGATGACCGAGCTGACCCTGCGCTTCGGCCAGGAACACCCGAAGGCCCGGGCGATCGCACTGGAGTGGTCGGTCTGGTCGGGCACCGGCATGGGCGAAAAGCTCGGCGTGGTCAGCGCCCTGATGCGCGACGGCATCACGCCGATCCCGACCGAGGAGGGCATCGCCGTCCTCCGCCGGGTGCTGGCCGACCCGGCCGCGCCGCCGGTGCTGGTGGTCTGCGGTCGCACGGCGGGCCTGCCCACGCTGCCGATCCGGAAGCGGGAGCTGCCGCTGACCCGGTTCGTCGACCGCGCGATCGTGCACTACCCGGGTGTCGAGCTGATCACCGAGGCGGACCTGTCCGACGGGGCCGACCCGTACCTGACCGACCACCTGCTCGACGGGCAGCTGCTGTTCCCGGCGGTGCTCGGCATGGAGGCGATGACGCAGGCCGCGGCGGCGACGCTGGACCGCACCGGCACCCCGGTGCTCTCCGACGTCGAGTTCCTCCGGCCGATCATCGTCTCGCCCGGCGGGTCGACCACGATCCGGCTGGCCACGCTGGCCCGCGACGCCGACACCGTGGACGTCGTCATCCGCAGTGACGAGACCGGCTTCAGCGCCGACCACTTCCGGGCCCGGCTGAGCTTCGCCCGGCCGGCCGAGCTGGGGGAGAAGGCCGCCCGCGACGTCGCGCTGCCGCCGGTTCCGGTGGAGCCGATCAGCGAGCTGTACGGCTCGGTGCTGTTCCAGGGCAAGCGGTTCCAGCGCGTCCTCGGCTACCGGCGGGCGAGCGCCCGGCACGCGGTCGCCGAGATCGCGACCACCGCGGACTTCTCGTGGTTCGCGCCCTTCCTGCCGCAGGAGCGGCTGCTGGCCGACCCCGGCACGCGGGACGCGATGATGCACGCGATCCAGTGCTGCGTCCCCGACGCGACGCTGCTGCCGCAGGGCATCGAGAAGCTGTACCTGGCCGAGCCGGGCCGTCAGCACGACGAGTACGTCCTGCTGGACGCGAAGGAACGCTTCCAGGACGGCGACAGCTACGTCTACGACCTGGACGTGCGCAACCCCGACGGGACGCTGGTCGAGCGCTGGGAAGGCCTGAAGCTGCGCGCGGTCCGCAAGCGCGACGGCGCCGGGCCGTGGGTCCCCTCGATGCTGGGGTCCTATGTGGAGCGTTCCTGTGAGCGCCTGCTCGGCGGGACGCGGTCGGTGGTGCTCGAGCCGGACCCGGCCGGGCGCCCGGCCGGGGGCGTCGCCGAGCGGAGGGCGCAGACGGCGCTCGCCGCGGGCCGGGCGCTCGACCGGCCGGTCGAGATCCGGTACCGCCCCGACGGCAAGCCGGAGTGCGACGGCGGGGTCCACATCACCGCGTCGCACACCGCACAGCTGACCCTCGCGGTCGCCGGCACCAGCCCGGTGACCTGCGACATCGAGACGGCGATCGAGCGCAGCGAAGAGGACTGGGCCGGGCTGCTCGGCGAAGAACTCCTCACCCTCGGCCGGCTGCTGGCCGCCGACACCGGCGAACCGATCAGCGTGGCCAACACCCGGGTGTGGAGTGCGCTGGAGTGCGTGCGCAAGACCGGGTCGATGACCCAGGCGCTGACCGTGCGCCAGGTCGACGCCGACGGGTGGGCGCTGCTCGCTTCCGGGAACGCCCGGATCGCCACCTGGTCGACCACCGTCAACGACCGGACCGCCCCGATCGTCTTCGCCGTGCTCCAGGCAGAGGGGAACTGAGATGTCCGACTACTACGAGATCCGCCACACGGTCGGCTTCGAAGAGACCAACCTGGTGGGCAACGTCTACTACGTGAACTACGTGCGCTGGCAGGGCCGGTGCCGGGAGATGTTCCTGAAGGAGAAGGCGCCCGCGGTGCTCGAAGAGGTCCGCCACGACCTCAAGCTGTTCACCCTCAAGGTGGAGTGCGAGTTCTTCGCCGAGATCACCGCGTTCGACGAGCTGTCCATCCGGATGCGGCTGGAGGAACTCACCTCGACGCAGGTGCAGTTCGCCTTCGACTACGTCCACCTCACCACCGACGGCGAGGAGCGGCTCGTGGCGCGGGGCCGGCAGCGGATCGCCTGCATGCGCGGGCCGAACACGGCCACCGTGCCGTCCCGGGTCCCCGAGCAGCTGCGCGAAGCGCTGGCGCCCTACGCGACGGCCGCGGTCAACGGCAAGGGAGTCTGACGTGGGCCACGACGCAGAGCCTTCCGAGGGGGCTCCCGCGCTCAAACGGCTGCGGACGTCACGCGCCCGCAGTGGCCTCTCCGTCCAGCCGGGCCTGCGGCAGGTGATGGCCCAGTTCGCGACCGGGGTGACGGTGCTGACGGCGGGCGGGGAAGACACGCACGGCATGACCGCCAACGCGTTCTCGTCGGTGTCGCTGGAACCGCCGATGGTGCTGTGCTGCGTGTCCAAGGCGGCCCGGATGCACACCGCGATCGTCACCGCGGGCTCGTTCGGGGTCAACATCCTCGCGGCCGAGCAGCAGGAGCTGTCGAAGTACTTCGCCGACTGGCGCCGTCCCGACGGGATCGCCCAGTTCGACGCGGTCGGCTACACGGCGGGCGAGCTGACCGGCGCGCCGCTGCTCCACGGCGCGCTGGCGTGGCTCGAATGCGAGCTCGCCCAGGTGGTGGCGGGTGGTGACCACTCGATCTTCCTCGGCCGGGTGGTCGCCACCAGCCGCGGCGAAGGCGAACACGCGCTCGTCTTCTACGGCGGCGGCTACCACCGGATCGACGGGCGGGCCCGCGCGGCCTGAGGGAGGCGAACGTCATGCTGATCGCGGTCACCGGCGGCACCGGCTTCCTCGGGACCCACACGGTCGCGGCCCTGCTGCGGCGGGGGCACCGGGTGCGGCTGCTCGCCCGCGACCCCGGCCGGACCGTGCCGTCCACTGTGGACGTCGTGACCGGCGACGTCACGGACCCCGCCGCCGTCGCCCGGCTGGTCGACGGTGCGGACGCGCTGCTGCACGCGGCGGGCGTCTACACCTTCGACAGCCGGCGCCGGGCCGAGCTGTGGCGGGTGAACGCGGGCGGCACCGAAGTCGTGCTCGCCGCCGCACGCCGGGCGGGCACCGGGCGGATCGTGCACGTCTCCACCGTCGGGGCGCTGTACCCGGCGGCCGGGCCGGCGATCGGGGCGGCCAGCCCGGTCGGCACCCCGCGGGAGGCCTACCTCGCCTCGAAGGCCGAGGCCGAGCGGATCGCCCGCGCGCACCGCGCCGACGGCGTCCCGGTCACCGTCACCTACCCGCCGGCGCTGCTCGGACCGCACGACCCGCACCTGGGCGACCAGAACGCGCGGCTGCGGGACCTGCTGCGCGGGCTGATGCCGATCTGGCCGTCGGGCGGGCTGCCGATCGGCGACGTCCGCGACTCGGCGGAACTGCACGCGCGGCTGTTCGACGGCGTGCCCGGCGACGGGTACTTCGGGCCGGGCCACTTCCTGACCACCCGCGAGTACCTCGCCGTGGTCCGGGCCGCGACCGGGCGGCGCCTGCCGGCGGCGTTCCTCCCGGCGCGGGCGATGTTCCCGGTCGGCCGGGGTGCCGACCTGCTGCAGCGCGGCTGGCCGTGGCACATCCCGGCCGAGTACGGCGCGCTCTACGTCTGCGCCTCCGCCGTGCCCGTCGCCGCGGACGCACCCGGGGCCGACGTCCCGGCGCGGCCGGTGGCCCGCACCGTGCGCGACACGGTCGCCTGGTTGCACGCGACCGGACGCCTCACCGACCGGCAGGCCGGCGCGGCCGCCCTGCCCACTGTGCCCATGACGACGACAGCGGTCCCGGCCGAGCCGGGACCGTCCCGACCGAGGAGGGTCCTGCCATGACCGCCAGCGACGCCATCGAGCCCATCCGGCCCGGCTCCGACACGGCCCCGACGGCCTTGACGGACGTGCCGGACGGCTGGCAGGCCCGGCCGATGCCCCGGTTGGGACGGGGCATCGTCTGGTCCGACCTCGTCGCCGAGATCGAGCACGACTACGAGGTCCGGCTGCGGGATGCCGCGTGAGCGGAAGTCACCGCGCGGACGCCGCGGTGAGGCACTCGCCCTCGCGCTGAACCGCTGCCGTCGGACCGCCTCGGCCACTCGACGGCCGGTATCCCGGGATGCGGCGAGATTCGTCCGATTCGTGAGCTTTCCGGGCCGGGCGGGAGAACGGTGGAAACGCCATGACAGCTCCGGCGTTGCCGGCCGGGAAGGGCCGGGCCGACGGAAAGCCGGCCGAACCGAGCGGCCGGTTCCCGCGCGCGGACTCGCCGCGGGAACCGGCCGCGCCGGCCGAGCGGGAGTACCTGCGTGAGCACATCGTTCTCGGTTACCGCTGAACGTCCCGCGGCCGGGCGGGTGCCGCGTCACGGGCGCGCGCCTGCCGGTCCGGCGCACGCACAGAGATGACGCGGTCACCGCGAGGGCGGGACACTGGAACCTCACCGGGGCCGGAGTGCGGGGCGGGACTCGCCGTGCGCGCCCGGCGCCCGGCCGAAGTTCGGTTGGGAGGCCGGTGGATGGCGATGCGCCTCCAGCTCACCGCGGGAGTGCAGGTGCTCGGGGACTGGGCCGAGTCGGCGACACAGGCCGAACGGAATGTCGTCTACGAAGCATTGTTCGCCGTGGGCGACGGGTCGGCTTTCCTGGTCTACGACATTTTCGGCGACCCGCACGATCCCGGTAATTTCATGATTATGGTGAAACCGGGTCTGGTGCTGAAAATAATGGTGCAGCGGGCGGAATCCGCATTCGAAATTCGTTATGTCGGCCGGCTGCAGGACGGTGTCGACGCTCCGGCCGGCCCGGGCTTGCCGGGGCAGTGAGCACTGGCCGCGAGATGACGTTGAGGCTTACTCCGGCCAGGCTGCCGCGGCTCGGCCCCATGACGGTTCGTGACCGGGGTGGTCGGGCGACGGCCGACGGCTGAATGAGCGGCACTGCGCCGAACGGGGTAAGCCGTCGCCCGGATGGCGTACGCTCCCGGTGGGCGCAATGCAATGCATGCCGCGGAACGGGTATTCCTCATCTTGACAATGTCTCTTGTGGTATGAAAACCTCGTCGTGTTCGCCGTTGCGGCCGTTATTTTCTGGGGTGAATAACGAGGAGGCTTCGTCATGTCGTCGCCCGAATTGCCAGGACTCGATGTTTCCAGCCGGGTTCGCGCCCGGGACATTCAGATGACCGGCGTGGCCGATGTCGGCCGCCGGGTCCTCATGATCACCGGCGCGATCGACACCACCGATCACGACGTTTCGGTGAGTGTCAGCCTTCCGGAGCCGGGGCGCTGGCAGGTCATCAAGGCCGAGACCAACCTGACCGACCGGACGTGGGTCGCCATGCAGGCGGTGCTGGACGAGGACTCGGTGTTCATCGACGACGCCGCGCTGATGTCGCCCCAGTTCGCGAAGAGCTTCATGACGCCCGACCAGCGGCGGCTGACCTTCTACGACGGTGAGGTCCGGCCGGGCGAGGCCGTGCTCAAGACGTACTCGATGGAAACCGGCGGCAGCAAGCCGACGTACTTCTCCTCCCGGTACAGCCCGCTCGCCACCGACAGCGCCGAGCGGTCGCAGCAGACGCTCGAAGAACTGGTCACCAACGGGATGCGGCAGCGACCGGTGGTCGAGCTGATCGTGCCCATCACGGTGATCGGCTGAACCGGCGCGGTCTCGGGCGTGAGGGGAATTCGTGATCAAGTTCGTCCCGGAACCGCACCTGCTGGACTCACCCCGCGGGCGTGACTGGCCGCGGTTGCCCGCCCCGCCGGCCGCGGACCGCGGCACCCGGCCGGCCGCGACCGCGGAGGTCGTCGTCGTCGGGGCGGGGCCGGCCGGCCTCGCCGTGACGTCGGCGCTGTGGCACCACGGCGTCCGCGACGTCGTGGTGATCGACCGTGACGGCCGCCCGTGCGGGCGGTTCTTCGACCGGATCGACCGGCTCGGCCAGCGCGTTCTCCGTTCGCCCTACGAGCACCACCCCGGTGTCGAGGGCTACCGCGACTGCGAGCTGGTCGACTTCGCCCGGCTGCACTGGGCGCGGCTGACCCCGGTCGAACGCCGGGAGATCCGGATGTCGCAGGCCGGCCACCGGTCCGTCGTGCCGGTGGACGTCTTCGAGGCCTACTGCGCGCACCTGGCGGCGAGCCACCACGTCACCGAGAAGACGTGGCGGGGTGTGGTCCGCGAAGTGCTGCCCTCCGCCGACGCGGTCACGGTGCATGCCGACACCTTCACCGTCACCGCCCGCCACGTCGTGCTCTGCCTCGGCGAGGAACGGCGCCCGGCCCCGGATTCGTGGTGGGGCGGCGGCCCGCCACCTCCCGGGGTCTCGTACTGGGACGAGTCCGTGCCCGACAGCGGACGGCAGATCGTCGTCGGCGCCGGGCTGACCGCCGCGCACCTGATCGGCAACGCGCTTTCGGCCGGGCGGGAGGTGCACTGGGTGCTGCGCGACCCCGGCGAGCGGTACCAGTGCGCCGACGTCAACTCGACGTTCTTCCGCCCGGAGGGCCGCAAGCGGTTCGACAGCGTCGGCTGGGCCGACCGGCTCGCTCTGATGAACCAGTTCCGCCGGGCGTCGATCATGTTCGAGTTCCAGCCGTTGCTCCGGCAAGCCGAAGCGGACGGCCGGCTGGTCGTCCACCGCGGCGAAACCGTGGCCCGGATCGCGACCGGCGTCGGCGGGACGGTGACGGTGCGCCTCGCGAGCGGCCGCCGGATCGTCGCCGACCACGCCGTCCTGGCGCTGGGCACGGCACCGTCGATCGGCGACGGCCTGCTGCCCGCCGAACTGGTCGGCGAGCGCGACGGATGGCCGGCCCTGGACGAGCGCACCCTGGTCTTCGAGCGCGCCCCCCGCGTTTCGGCGGTCGGCGCCGCCACGGCGATGGTCCTCGGCCCGGCGGCCCGGAACATCGACGGGCACCGCGTGGCGACGACCCGGGCGGCCGCGGCCATCGCGGCCGCCGTCCGCGAGGAAAGCCCCGTCCGGACGCTCCGGGAGGCTGTCGGTGTCTGAGCCCGCCGACAGCCGGTTCGCCCTGCCCGACGACAGCCGGTTCGCCCTGCCCGACGTCGACGCGCCCGCCGACGTCGAGGTCGGCATCATCCTGCTCGGCCTCGACCCCGACCGCCTGCTCGGCGGGCTGGGCCTGGCGCGGATCGCCGACGATCCGGCGCTGGTCACCCAGCTGGTCGACCAGGTGCGCCACGGGGGCAGCAGTTTCGACCTGCCGGGCCTGGTCGCCCTCGGCCGGGCCCATTGGCGTTCGGTGCGCAGCGCCCTCGACGAGCCGGCGGCGGACACCCCGGGCTCGCTCCGCCAGGAGTGGGTCAAGACCGCCGCGCGCGTCGCCGCCGTCGCGCCGGGCGCGGGGCACGCTTCGATCGCGTACCTGACCGCGTGCGTGCTGCGCCGCGCGGACGTCGACCCCCGCGCCGACGCACCATCGAACGGAAAGGACCCGCGATGTCCTACCTGAAGTCCCTGCCGGCCGAGACGACCCTGCTCCAGGTGTTCCAGGCCTATCCCGAGCCGGCCCGGCACCTGCTGGCCTTCCACGAGCTGGTGCTGCGCGGCGAGTCCCCGTTCACGCCGGGCGAGCGTGAGCTGATCGCGGCCTACGTGTCCGGCCTGAACAGCTGCGACTACTGCCACGGCATCCACACCGTCACCGCCGAGGCGTTCGGCATCCCGGAGGGCACGCTGGCGGCGGCACTCGCCGACCTCGAGTCCGCCCCGGTGGACGACCGCCTCAAGCCGGTGCTCGCCTACGTGGGCAAGCTGACGGCGACGCCGTCGAAAATGACCGACGCGGACGCCGAAGCGGTCTTCGCGGCCGGCTGGGACGAGCGCGCACTCCACGACGCGGTCCTGGTCTGCGCCCTGTTCAACTTCATGAACCGGATGGTCGAGGGACTCGGCATCCGCGCCGCCGAGGGCTACACGACGACCTCGGGCGAGAGGCTGAAGAACGCGGGCTACGCGGGTCTGGCGGAGTTGCTCGACGCCCCGGCCTGACCGGGCGCGGGCCGGGCTCACGAGCCCGGCCCGCCCGCTCGTCAGCCGAAGCCACGTCGATGTCGGCGGTGACGGTCGACCGGGCCGGGTCGTCGGCGGTCACGATCTGCGGTGCCTCTCAGCCGTCCTTGACACCGTCCTCCACCGGAGGGCACCTTCGCCGGCGCACTGTCCGGCGGGTATTCATCGGCCCAGCGCCTCCAGATTGGCGACGACATCGAGAGGTGAGAGCTGCGCCGCCATCTCGCGGGCGACGGCCGCGGCAGCCGTGGCGAACGCGGGCGTGCCGAGCAGTTCTTCGCAATGCGCGGCCACGGCTCTCGGGGTGACTTCGTCGGGCAGCATCCTGATCCCCGCCCCGGCCTTGGCGACCGCGTCCGCGTTCTCGAACTGGTCGTCGAACTGCGGCAGCGCCAGTTGTGGCACACCGGCGGAGAAGGCGGTCAGCGTGGTGCCCTGGCCGCCGTGCTGGATCAGCACATCGCAGGCGCCGAGCACCTGGTGCAGCGGCATCCGGCCGGCCTGGCTGACGTTCTCCGGCAAGGGACCCCAGGAGGCGATGGCCCGCTCGTCGACCGCGATCACCACATCGACGTCCAGCCGCCCGAGCTCTCGCACGACGGCCAGCATTTTCCCTTGCAGATCGGGAATTCCGAAAAGCGGAACCAGGGTGCCGAGCGTCAGGCAGATCCTGGGTTTCGTGCGCGGCGCCAGCACCCAGTCGGGAACGTCCGCGGTGCCGTTGTAGGACACGTGCCGGAAGCTCAGCTGGCCCGTCGTGTGCGGCAGGCGCAGGCTGGGGGGCCACGGGCTCAGCGACAGAGCGGGCTCCGGAAGGGTGAGTCCCGCCGCGACCGGCGAGCCGGCGAGCACCTCGACCGCGCCCGCACGGTACTCCGGCAGTTCGGCCACGCCCCACCGCACGTCGGCCAGCGGTGTTCCGTGCGCGGCCGCGGCGAGCGGGCCAGCGAACTCGGCGCGCTCGCTCAGCACGACATCGGGCCGCCAAGCGTCCACAATGGACATCATCCGCGGCAGCGTGGCGGCAGCGATCCGCCCGAACACCCGGCCGTGCACGTGCCGCCGCTGTTCGATCGGGTGCGTGGACAGGTCCGGGCCCAGCTCTACGAAGTCCATCGGCGGCCCGCTCGACACCGCGGGCAGCCCGGACCGCAGAACCGTGTCGACGAAGTTTTCCGGGACGGCGACCAGCACCTCGTGCCCCGCCGCCCGGCAGGCCCAGGCGAGTGGCACCAGCGGGAAGAAGTGCCCGAGCAGCGGCTCGGTGGTGAACAGGATCCGAATGATTGGCTCCGATCTCGGTAACCGGCAGGCCCGGTCAGTGCCCCAAGGCCACTTCGGCGGCTTTGCGCTTGTCGTAGTGCGGAAGCAATCCGCGTTCCCGGGCTTCGGCGAGCGTCGGCGCGACTCGGTCGCGCGCGGACAGGATCGGGGTGAGGTCCTGCGGCAGCGGAAGTCCGAACTCGGGGTCCGTCACCGAGAGCGCGAGCTCGTTCACCGGCACGTACTCCCCGGACATCACGGTGTCGTCCTGCAACGCGATGAACGCGTGGCCGACGCCGATTTGGCACAGCCGGGCGGCGTCGCAGTGAAGTGCACACCCCGGACCACGCCCCGGCGCGACCGGCTGTGACTGGTCTGGGCCACGCTGAAGAGCCGCCGACCGGTGGCCGGCCGGAACGGCGTCCCCTGGAACGGCGAGACGAAGAGGCCGCGATCGTCTGAAATCGGGTTCGGCGTGATTTCCAGGGCACCTTCGACGGAAAGCTCACGTATCTGCATCGCTGTCCCCGCTCAAGAGTGACTCCCACGATGTTCGGACTGCGCCTGGATTCACCGCAGCAAGCGTGGCACCGGCACAACCGGGCCGGCGTCTTCAGCCCTGCTGTTCGCCGCTGGGCGATGGCGGGTGGCGCTTCGCGCGCGGTGTCACCGGACCGCTGTCCTTGTGGAGACAAGACCGCCGGGCTCCGGAGGTCCGGTCCGGTTGCCCGCCCTGCCCGCTCGCCGGCGTCAAGCCGCGTCCGATGTGGAGGCCGGGTGTTCCGTTGGCTCTTCGGGTGTTCGGGGCGGTGGTCCCGGAGTGGGGCGGGCACGGTCGGCGAGGTGGCTGAGCTTGGTCAAGTGGCGTTGGACCAGCCCGGCGCGGCGGGCTTCGTCGAGCGCTGTCCGGGTGATGGTGTTCTGCCGTCGTCGGCGGTGACGACCGCCGGGTGCTTCCTGGTGCACTGGGGGTCTCCTTTCCGTTCGGTGCTTCACTCGATCGTGGGGTGCGTGCGCGCACCGAAGCCGCGGTCGATCGGTCAGGTAACAAGGTTGTTTCGGGAAGAACTCGTTCGGGACCCGCTGGTCCACCCGGGCGCTTACGCGGTGCGCCTTCCGGAGTCCTGCACGCGAGAGGGGACGAGACGCGGGACAGTCCACAGTGGGAGTACGGCCGAGGCGACGAGTGTGGGCCCGATCACTGGCCCGGGGCACGCCGTGCGCTGCTGCGCACGGCGTCTTCCCTGGTGGCGCCCCCGGCAGGACTCGAACCTGCGACCTAGAGATTAGAAGGCTCTTGCTCTATCCAGCTGAGCTACGAGGGCCCGCGCCGACGGCCGCTACCGGTGACCCGGCACTGGCAGCTTAGTCGTCGCCACCCAGTCGATCGTTCGACACCGGCGAATCGTTTCAGGTCTCGTTCGACGTAATTCGGGAGTTTCGCGCACGCAGTGATGATCGGACCCCTGCTTGAAGCGATGTGACCCCTCCTCCTGTGTCCGGGGAAGTGCTGAGCGTGACCGAGCGGGCTTTTCCGCGCGGCCGGAACCTGTAATCTGGCCATCAGAAGGCTCTTGCTGTGTCCAGCCAGAACCCTGCTCGCCCGCTCGACCCGCGGCCGGGCAGGCAGCGCCGTGGGCTTTTGCGCACCGCTGCTTGCCCGGCGCAGCGGGCGGCGAGCCCGGTTGCCGGCCCCCTTTCTGCTGGGAAATCGTGTGCAGGAGGCTCCTGCCTGCAGGAACGTCGGGGGCGACCACCTCGGCCGCCTGGCGTTCGGCCGCTGGGTGCGGTCGACCTGGGGGTTGCCGAGCGGTTAGGGGCCGTCGGGGTCTTGGCGAATGGTGGTTCGGTCTCCGGCGTCGTTGGCGGGTGCGTGCCAGACGGGTGCCCGGCCGCTGGGGTGGTCGGTTTTGTGGCTGCCGCGGGTCCGGCTGTCGGGGCTGTGGTGAGCGGTGGCTCGTCGGGTCGCTGGGTGCGGACGGTGAGTGGTGCCACGGTGCGGGCGCCGGGCGGCTGCCCGGTCCCCGGCGGGCGGCCTGCTGGAGTTCGCCCCCCGGTCGGCTGAAAGCGCCACCCGAGAACTCCAGCAGACCTCCCGCCCGCCCGGAACAGGCTCCCCGTGCGCCCCGGACGGGCCCGTGTGAGCCCCGGACGGGCCGTATGAGCCCGGATGGGCCCCGTGTGAGCCCCGGACGGGCCGCGTGAGGCCCGGATGGGGTGCGTGAGCCCCCTGGAAGGGCTGCCTAGAGCCTCGGATCGGGAGCGTGAGGTTTCGGATCAGGCCGCGTGAAGCCCGGACGGGGCTCGGCGCGCCCCGGATGGGCTCGTTGCGCCCCAGATCGCTGCGTGAGGCCCCGGGAAGTGCTCCCGTAAGCCCCGGAGGGGCTCCTGAGGGCCCAGGGGCCCCGGGACAGGTTGCGGGGAGCCCGTGGGCGCGCCCTGCCGCAAGGGGCGCGCCCACGGGTGGGGCCGCTTCGGGGGAGCGGCCCCGGTCGGGCCCGGCCGCCGCCGCGAGCCGGCTCCCTCCTCGGAGCGGGCGGCTTTGCGGGGCCCGGGTCGGTGTCACTCCCAGATCTGGATGCCCCGGACCAGGAATGGCGCGTTCGGGACGTACGTGCCGCCACCCGGATAGGTGACGAAATCTCCTTCCGTCGAGCATTCCGCGTCCTGGTACACCGTGACGTCGCGGGTCATCAAATTCGCGAACGACGACCCGTCGAATCCTTCCGGCAGTGGCAGGCATTCCTCGGTATTGGCCGAGCGCAGGTCGAACCGCTGGATTTCGCCGGCGTAACCGTCGGACGGCCACAGGCAGAACTCGCCCTTGCGGCAGCCCGGATCCGTGCCCGCGTGTGCGGCTCCGACGCTGGTCAGCAGGCCGACCATGGCCAGGACCACGATGTGCGGCAGGCGGGAACGAAGACGACGTGAAGACATGGTGGATTTCCCCTCCGGAATCGCGGCTCTTGCGGGGCCGCGGTGAACGTGTGATTCCAGATTGGCGGGCGGTGGGGGATTTGTCAGCCCGCGATTTCGAATCTGTGGACAAGTGTCCGGCAATGGAAAGGTTGTCCACAGCCGCCGAGGAAGGTCTTGCGGAAAAACAGCGGCGGTGCTACGCGGGGCCCGTGCTCCCGCGCACCACCAGCGAAACCGGCACCTCAACCGGCGCCGGCACCGACCCGTCGTCCAGCAGCCCCAGCGCCAGTTCCCCGGCGATCCGCCCCTTGGCCGCGAGGTCCTGCCGGACCGTCGTCAGCGGCGGCGACGACCACGACGCCGGCGGGCTGTCGTCGAACCCGGCCACCGACAGCTCACCCGGCACGCTGATCCCCAGCTCACGGGCCGCGGCGAGCACCGCCAGCGCCAGCTGGTCGGACATGCACAGCACCGCCGTCGGCCGCGGCGACGCCCTCAGCAGCGCGAACGCCCCCGCCATCGCACTCTCCGCGCTGAGCCCGGCCGCCTCCTCGACGACGACCGGGCACGACCCCAGCTCGTCCAGGTAGCCGCCCAGCCGTTCGCGGACGTCGTGGAACGGCGCCGCCGAGGCCTCCGCCACGGTCAGCGCACCCCCGCCGGGCCGGAGGTGGCTGCACGCGGCGAAGATCCCGAACCGCCGGTGGCCCAGGTCCAGCAGGTGCCGCGCGGCCGCCGCCGCGCCGATCCGGTCCGCGCAGCCGACCCGCGCCGTGCCGGGCAACAGTGGCTGGTCGATCACCACGAGCGGCAACCCGCGCGTACGCACCGCCTCCAGCGAAGGAGCGCCGTCGGGCAGCGAGTAGACGATCGCGATATCGGCCTGCGCGGCGAGCACGCGGTCGGCGGCCGGCCCGCCGAAAACGCCGCCGGGCAGGAGCAGCAACGCGTGGCCGCGCGGATCGATCACCCGCGCCAGCGCGTCCAGCGTCAGGTACAACGCCGGGTCCGAAAACGCCATCGACAGCGACGTGTCCAGCAGGACCGCGATCGCGCCCGTGCGGCTGGTCGCGAGGCTGCGCGCGGTCGGGTCCGGACCGGGGTAGCCCAGCTCGGCCGCCACCCGCAGGACCTCGTCCCGCAGCCGGGCGGACAGCTGGTCGGGCCGGTTGTAGGCGTTCGAGACCGTCGCGCGCGAGACGCCGACGGCGCCGGCGACGTCGTCGAGCGTGGGACGGCGCCGCCGGGTCATCCGCGCAGTCTAACCACCACGCGGTGGACTTTCTGAAGCGCTTAAGTCACGCTGGAGGCATGCGGGACCGGATCGCGGTGTTCACCGTCTTCGCCCTCAACGGGCTCGCGCTGGGGTCGTGGGCGTCACGCACACCCGCCCTGACCGCGCAGGTGCACGCCTCACCCGGCGTCTTCGGCCTGGCCCTGCTCGGGGCCAGCGTCGGCATGCTCGCCGCCGCCTCGGTGTCCGGACGGCTGATCGAACGGGCCGGTGCCAGGGCGGTCGTCGCCGGGAGCACCGCGATGGCCGCCGGTTCGCTGGTGCTGATCGGACTCGCGCCCACCGTCCCGCTGCTGGCCGGGGCGCTGCTGGTGATCGGCGTGAGCGTCGGGATGCTCGACGTCGCGATGAACGTCGCCGGCGTCGCGGTCGAACGTCGCCTGGGCAAGCCGGTGATGTCCGTCTTCCACGCCGGGTTCAGCTTCGGCGCGCTCGCCGGTTCGCTGGCCGCGGGCCTCGCCGCCGGCCACGGCTGGTCCCCGGCGCGCCACCTCAGCGTGGCCGCCGTCGTCGCGGTCCTCGTGCTGGCCGTGGTGATCCGCGACGTCCCGGGCATCCGCCCCCGGCACACCGAAGAACCCGTGGTCACGCCCGCCCGCGCGCCGATCCGGCGGCCGGTGCTGTGGCTGCTCGCCGCGGTCGCCCTGTGCTCGGCCATCGCCGAAGGGGCGTCGTCGGACTGGTCGGCGCTGCTGATGACGTTCGAGCGCGGCGTCGGCCATGGCGCCGCCGCCCTCGCGTTCGCCGGGTTCCAGCTGGTCATGGCGCTGACCCGGCTGGCGGGCCCGTGGGCGCAACGCCGGTTCGGTCCGACGCGCTGCCTTGCCGCGGGCGCCACCCTCGCCGCAGCCGGGCTGCTCGCCGCGGCCCTGATCCCGGTCGCCGCCGTCGGGTACGCCGGGTTCGCGCTGGCCGGCGCGGGTCTCGCCGCGTCCTTCCCGATGGCCCTCAGCCTCGCGGGGGACGCCGGGAAGCGCGGCGACGGCACCGGCGGTGAGCGCGAGATCGGCTTCGTCACCGCCGTCGCGTACACCGGCTTCCTGGGCGGCCCGCCGATCGTCGGCGGGATCGCGCAGGCGACGGACTACGACGTGGCGTTCGTCTTCGTCGCGCTCGTGGCGGCCCTGATCCTGCCCGCCGCGCTCTTCGCCCGCCGGTCGCGACGGCGGGAAGAGGCGGAGGCGATGATCGGCCGGTAGCCGTTCCGGGCACGAAATCCGTGCCGGAACCGGCGTTTTCGCCACGCCCCGGGCGTTGACAGTCCGCTGGTGCGCGAGGCAAGCTGAACCCCGTCGGTAAACTGAAATGAATACGGCGACGTTTCAATTTCAGGTCGGCTGATCAAGGTAGGGGCCTTGGTCCGGGGAGGACGTCGTGAGGGTTGTGCTGCTCGGCGGAGCGGGGGCGCTCGCCGGCGGAAGCGGGCGGTTCGGCGGGACCGGCCTGACGCTCGTGCGGGACGCCGTGCCGCGGCTCGTGCTGGTGCCGGTCGCGTTCCGGCTGGCGCTGTTCCTGCAGGCCGTCTGGTCCGGCGGTCCGCTGAGCGCGCCGGTGCTCTGGGTCGCCGTCGTCCTCTACCTGGTGCCGAACCTCCTGGAGGTGGGCTGGGTCTTCCGCCGCGCCACCGGGATCCGGCCGGTGCTGGCCGCCGATACCGCGTACACGCTCGTGACGAGCTTCGCCGCCGCCGTGTTCGCGGCGCATTCACCCGAGCTGCTGACCCTGGCCTGGCCGAACATCATGGGCACGGTCATGGTCTGGACCCTGCTGCGCGGCGCGCCCGCCGGGGCCGTCGCCATCGTCGGCGCGCTGCTCCTGCGCTACGGCATGGCCGCGGTGTCGGGGACGTCGGCGCCCGCGACGTGGATCCTGCTCGCCCTGGTCGCGGCCGCCGTGACGGCGCTGGCCATCGTCCTGCTCGTCGCCGGGTCCATGCGGTTCGCGCTCGGGCTGGGCGAACAGCGCGGCCGGGCCGCCGAACGGGAACGGCACCGCCGCGACGTCCACGACACCGTCCTGCAGGTGATGGAGTCCCTCGCACTGCCCGCGCCCGGTGACGCGCTCGACCCGCGCGGCAGCCTCGACCAGGTCCGCCGCACCGCCCGTGCGCACGCCCTCCGCCTGCGGCTGAGCCTCGACGGCGACGCGCCCGCCGAGCCGGGCGGGCTCGAACACCGCCTCGGCGCGCTGGCGGTCGAGATGACGGCCGACGGCCTCCGCGTCGACCTCGTCGTGCTCGCGAAGCCCACTGACGTCCCCGAAGCCGTCGTCAACGCCCTTCACGACGCAACCCGCGAAGCACTGCGGAACACGTTGAAGCACGCGAGGACGGCGAAGGCCGTGGTGTGCCTCGAAGAGCGCGAAGGCGTCGTCACGGTGTCCGTCCGCGACCACGGCACCGGCTTCGACCTCGGCGCGCGCCGCGCCGGGTTCGGCATCGAGAACTCGATCCACGCGCGGATGGCCGAAATAGACGGCGACGCGCGCATCGACTCGGCGCCCGGCCACGGCACCCGCGTCGTGCTGACCGCGCCGCTAAAGCTGGGTTTCCCCGTCGGGTGAGTCGCGCCACTGGGCGAACGGCCGGTCCAGCACCCACTTGCCATCGGACTCGGTGAGGACGCGGTATTCGCAGGTCGCCGGGTTGGACAGGGATTCGAACAATTCGATGCTCCAGCCAAAGAGCCGCCGGCACAGCAGCCGCAGCGTGAGCCCGTGGGAGACGATCAGCACCGTCTCCGGGTGACTTTCCTCGCGCAGGCGCAGGTCCGAGAGGAACGCCGCGACGCGGTCGTCGACGTCCGCGCCCGACTCGCCGAACGGCAGCCGGTAGAAGAAGTGCCCGAACTCGTGCCGCCGCGCCTTCTGGACCTCCTGGTCGGCCGGGTCCTGCAGGTTGCCCCAGTCCTGCTCGCGCAGCCGCGGCTCCTGCACCAGCCGCTCGCACGACGCCCGGATGTCCAGCAGCCGCAACGTCTCCCGGGTGCGCAGGTACGGGCTGACGTACACCGCGGGCCGCACGCCGTCGAGCAGGCGCGCGATCTCCGGCGCCACCGCGCGGGCCTCCCGCTCGCCCTTGGCGGTCAGCGGGAGGGCGTGGTCGGGGATCCGCGTGTAGGCGAGCTCGTCGACGTTGCCGAGCGACTCCGCGTGCCGCAGCAGGATCATCTTCACGGCTCCATCCTGCCCGTCACACGGGCCTGACCGGGCCGGGGCATACCCTCAGGGGCGTGTCCGCCACGAAATCCGACGTCCCCACCCAGCGCCGGGCCAGTGTGCTGCCCCTGCTCGTGGTCGGCGTCCTGCTGGCCGCCGTGGTCGCGATCGGCCTGATCGCGCTCACCGGCGGGGCCGGCTACGCGATCGCCGGCCTGCCCGACCCGGGCCTGGTCACCAAGTACGGCATCACCGTCATGCGCGTGCTGTCCGAATGCGCGTCGGTGATCTGCGTCGGGGCGCTGCTGCTGGCCGCCTTCCTGGTGCCGCCGCAGAAGTCCGGGACGCTCGGGCCGGAGGGCTACGGCGCCCTGCGCGCGGCGGGGATCGCCGCCTGGGTGTGGTTCGGCGCGGCCCTGCTCTCGGTCGCCTTCACCGCCGCCGACACCGCCGGGAAGCCGTTCGGCGACGTGCTGGACCCGCAGACGCTGCTCGACCTCGTCGGCGCCATCGAACAGCCGAAGGCGTGGCTGTGGACGGCGCTGATCGCCATCCTCATCGCGCTCGGCTGCCGGCTCGCGCTGTCCTGGGGCTGGACGGCGGTGCTGTTCTTCCTGGCCGTCGGCGGGCTGGTCCCGGTCGCCGTCACCGGGCACTCCGCCAGCGGCGGCTCGCACGACGTCGCCACCAACAGCCTGCTGTTCCACCTGGTCGCCGCGGCGCTGTGGGTCGGCGGCCTGATCGCCCTGCTGGCGCTGGGGTACCGGCGCGGGAGTCACCTGAGCCTGGCCGCGCAGCGGTTCTCGAAGCTGGCCCTGATCTGCTGGATCGTGATGGCGCTCTCCGGCGCGGTCAACGCGCTGGTCCGGATCGGCCTGAACGACCTGTTCACCACCGACTACGGCCTGCTCGTGGTGGCCAAGACGGTCGCGCTGCTCCTGCTCGGGGTGTTCGGCCACCAGCAGCGCGAGAAGGGGGTCGCGAACCTCAAGAACGGCACAGACGGCAAGGGCGGCGCCCAGCTGCTGCGCCTGGCCTCGGTCGAGATCCTGATCATGTTCGTCACCATCGGGATCGCGTCCGGCCTGGCCAGGACGCCACCGCCGGCGGACGCGATCACCCAGCCGTCCACCACCGAGCTGCTGATCGGCTACAACCTCGACGGCGCGCCGACGGTGTGGCGGCTGCTCTTCGACACGCGGTTCGACCTGGTCTACGGCACCTTCGCGCTCGTCCTCGGCGGCCTCTACCTCGCCGGGGTGCGGCGGCTGCTGCGCCGCGGCGACACCTGGCCGGTCGGCCGCACGATCGCCTGGATCGCCGGGTGCGTGGTGCTGCTGATCGCGACGTCGTCGGGCATCGGCCGGTACGCGCCCGCGATGTTCAGCGTCCACATGGGCAACCACATGCTGCTGTCGATGGTGGCGCCGGTGCTGTTCGTGCTCGGCGGGCCGGTGACGCTCGCGCTGCGCGCCCTGCCGGCCGCGGGCAAGGACGCCCCGCCCGGGCCGCGCGAGTGGCTCGTCGCCTTCGTGCACTCGCCGGTGTCGCGGTTCCTGACCCACCCGGTGGTCGCGCTGGTGCTGTTCGTCGGCTCGTTCTACGCGCTGTACTTCTCCGGCCTGTTCGACAACGCGCTGCAGTACCACTGGGCGCACCTGGCGATGAACGGGCACTTCCTGCTCGCCGGCTACGTCTTCTACTGGCCGGTGATCGGCGTCGACCCGTCGCCGCGGCGGATCCCGTACCTCGGCCGGCTCGGCATGATGTTCGCCGCGATGCCGTTCCACGCGTTCTTCGGCGTGATCCTGATGAGCAAGCAGACGGTCATCGGGCAGGCCTTCTACAGCCAGCTGCACCTGCCGTGGGTCACGGATCTGCTGGCCGACCAGCGGCTCGGCGGCGGCATCGCCTGGGCCGCCGGCGAGGTCCCGGTGCTGCTGGTGCTGATCGCGCTGCTGGTGCAGTGGTCGCGGCAGGACGAGCGGGAGGCGAAGCGGCGTGACCGGCGCGAAGCGGCAACGGGCGACGAAGAGCTGAACGCCTACAACGCGATGCTGAAGAACCTCGCCGAGGGCAAGCGACCCTCGGGTTCCAGTTGAGGTTGAGCCGCCGTCCGGGCGCCGGGAAAACGGCCGTTTTGCTACTCTCGGCGTGATCTCGGGCTGACTTTCGGTAGTCCGACGGTGACCGGCGTCGAGGCGCGATCGAGCGCGCTCTACGATCGTGGGTATGGCCGAGTTCATCTACACCATGAAGAAGGTGCGCAAGACCGTCGGGGACAAGGTCATCCTCGACGACGTCAGCACCGCGTTCTACCCCGGCGCCAAGATCGGCGTGGTCGGGCCGAACGGTGCCGGTAAGTCCACCGTTCTCAAGATCATGGCGGGGATCGAGCAGGCCAGCAACGGCGAAGCGTTCCTCCAGCCCGGCGCCTCGGTCGGCATCCTCATGCAGGAGCCGGAGCTCAACGAGGAGAAGACGGTCCGCGAGAACGTCGAAGAGGGCCTGGGCGAGGTCAAGGTCAAGCTGGACCGCTACAACGAGGTCCTCAAGCTGATGGAGACCGAATACAGCGAAGAGCTGCTCGAGGAGATGGGCAAGCTCCAGGAGGAGCTGGACCACGCCGACGCCTGGGAGCTCGACTCGACCGTCGAGCAGGCCATGGACGCGCTGCGCTGCCCGCCGCCGGACGAGGGCGTCACCCACCTCTCCGGTGGTGAGCGCCGCCGGGTCGCGCTGTGCAAGCTGCTGCTGTCGGCGCCGGACCTGCTGCTGCTCGACGAGCCCACCAACCACCTGGACGCCGAAAGTGTCCTGTGGCTGGAGCAGTTCCTGGCCCGCTACGCCGGCGCTGTCCTCGCCGTCACCCACGACCGGTACTTCCTCGACAACGTGGCCCAGTGGATCATGGAGCTGGACCGCGGCCGCGTCGTCGGCTACGAGGGCAACTACTCGACGTACCTGGAGAAGAAGCGCGAGCGCCTCGAGGTCCAGGGCAAGAAGGACGCGAAGCTCGCCAAGCGGCTGAAGTCCGAACTCGAGTGGGTCCGGTCCAACGCGAAGGCGCGCCAGACGAAGTCGCGCTCGCGCCTCGACCGCTACGAGGAGATGGCGGCGGAGGCGGACAAGCACCGCAAGCTGGACTTCGAAGAGATCCAGATCCCGCCGGGCCCGCGGCTGGGCAACGTCGTGGTCGAGGTCGAGAAGCTGCAGAAGGGCTTCGACGGCCGGGTGCTCATCGACGGGCTGTCGTTCAACCTGCCGCGCAACGGCATCGTCGGCGTGATCGGCCCGAACGGCGTCGGCAAGACCACGCTGTTCAAGACCATCGTCGGGCTCGAGAACCCGGACGGCGGCGACGTCAAGATCGGCGAGACGGTCAAGTTGTCCTATGTGGACCAGAACCGGGGCGGCATCGACCCGCAGAAGACGGTCTGGCAGGTCGTCTCCGACGAGCTGGACTACATCCACGTCGGGCAGACCGAAATGCCGTCGCGGGCGTACGTCAGCGCGTTCGGCTTCAAGGGCCCGGACCAGCAGAAGCCGGCGGGCGTGCTCTCCGGTGGTGAGCGCAACCGGCTCAACCTGGCGCTGACGCTCAAGCAGGGCGGGAACCTGATCCTGCTCGACGAGCCGACGAACGACCTGGACGTCGAGACGCTGGGCTCGCTGGAGAACGCGCTGGAGCAGTTCCCCGGCTGCGCGGTGGTGATTTCGCACGACCGGTGGTTCCTCGACCGGGTTGCGACGCACATCCTGGCCTGGGAAGGCACGGACGAAGACCCGGCCAAGTGGTTCTGGTTCGAGGGCAACTTCGAGGGGTACGAGAAGAACAAGGTCGAGCGCCTCGGCGCCGAGGCGGCGCGGCCGCACCGTGTCACCCATCGCAAGCTGACCCGCGACTGAGGGGGCGGGTTTCCCCGTGGAAGCCAGCAAACAGCACCGGACGGGCCCGTTCTCCCGAGTGGAGAGCGGGCGCTCCGTCAATGCCGGGGGAACCCTCTCCGCAGTCGGACGGCTGATCGAGCGGGCGGATGCCCTGCACCTGCGGGCGCCCGAACTCGCGCTCGTCCTCGGTGAGCGTGCGGCCGCGCTGGCCGAAGCCGCCAGCGCCGACGAGCAGTGGATCCGGGCCGAGAGCCTGGTCGTGTCCGCCCGCGTCCGGCTCGGGATGCGGCCGGCCACGGTCGGGCGCGCGGTCGCGGCGTTGCGCGCGGCCGAGCACGCGGGCTACGGCGACATCGCGGCGCGGCTGCGGATCGACCTCGCCGTCTGCGCGCGAAGCCTGGGCGTGCCGCTGACCGGCCTCGCCGCGTTGCGGCCGGTGCTGACGGATCCGGTGGTCTCGCCGGTGCACCGCGCGGCGGCGTTGTCGCACCTGGTGGGCTGCCTGGGCCAGCTCGGGCGCAAGCCGGAGCTGGACCGCGTGCTGGTGGAGGCGGACAAGCTCGTCGTCGGCGACGACTCGCTGGGGGCGGACACCCAGCTGCTGGTGCGAGCGCTGTTGCGGGTCGGCACGGCCGCCCACCGCCGGCGCCACGGTGATCTGACCGCGGCGGCGGACGCGGCCCGGACCGGCCTCGGGTTCTTGGAGAAGCTGGACAACCCGGCCGACGACGGCGGCCTCGTCCGCATCCGGCTGGTGTTGCTGCTGGTCAGCACGCTGCTCGACCGCGGCGACACCGAAATGGCGTACGAGATCGCGGAGCCGGTGCTGGCCGAGCCGGTGCGGGCGGCGGGCGTCGCGCCGATGGGCTGGCTGCGGCTGGCGGTCGCGACGCGGGTCCACTTGCCTTCGGGAGCCGGTGAGGCGGCGATCGAGCTGGTGCGGGAAGCCGTGGCGAGCACGGATCGGCACGGGCTGTCGGCGATCACCGCGCGGCTGTGGTTGGAACTGGCGCAGCTGCAGGAGCGGTTCGGGCAGGCGGAGGAGGCCATCGCGTGCCTGTACCGCTCGCGGGCGGCGGAGCAGCTGCACGCCCGGGCCCGGCGGCAGGCGTGCAGTGTGCTGGCCGGGGAGTTCGGCAGCGGGGAGCCGGCCTCGGTCGATCTGGACGAGGTGTTGAAGGCGGTGCCGTCGCGGTCGGTGCCGGTGGTCGTCGCTGAGCAGCCGCCGGTCGCTGCCGCCGAGCCGGAGCCTCGTGCGCCGGCTTGGTCGTTCGGGCGGGAGGAGACGCCGTCGCGGGCGCCGGCTTGGTCGTTCGAGCGGCCGCGGGTGACGGCGGACGCGGCGGAAACGACGTTGATGCCGGCGGTGCGGGACGAGCCGCCGGCCGCGCGTCGGCCGGAGCCGGTCGAGGTTCGGCGGGCTGAGGAACGGCCTGAGGTGGCCGAGCCTCGGCCTGAGGTTGTCGAGCGGCGGCCTGGGGCTTTGGAGCCGCGTTCGGGGCGGGACTCGGCGCCGGGCGCGGTTTCCCAGGGGCGGCCTGAGTCTGTTCAGACTGGGCGGGATTCGGCGCCGGTCGAGGCACGGTCGGCCGAGCGCGGTCGGGCGTCGGCTGAGGTGCGGTCGCCTGAGCCGCGGTTGGCGGACCGTGGTCGGGAGCCGGTCGAGGTGCGGTCGCCCGAGTCGCGGTTGGCGGAGCGTGGGCGTGAGCCGGAGATCCGGCGGGAGTCTGGCGATCAGCGTTCGGGGCCTATCGAGGTGCGGCCGCCGGAGCCGCGGTTGGCCGAACGTGGTCGGGAATCCGCCGAGGTGGGGCCACCCGAGCCGCGGTTGGCCGAGCGCGGGCGGGAGCCGGACTTCCGGCCCGAGGCTGCCGAGCCGGTTACCCGTGCGGAGCCTGCCGAGGCCGCCGCGCCCGCCGAAACCGGCAAGACCAAGTTCTCCTGGGCCGCGCTGGCCGAGGCTCGGCTGCGGGAGACCGCCGCCGAGCGGGAATCGGCGCCCACTCGCGTCACGCCGGCCTTGCCGCTCGCGCCCGAGCCCGCTGCCGAGCGGGAGCCGTGGGCGTCGGAGGGGCGACGGGAGGAGCCGCAGCCGTCGACGCGTCACGACGCCGAGCACGGCTCCGTGGCCGCGCGGTCCGTGCTCGACCGCCTGGGCATCTCCGCCTCCGGAGGCGCCGGGGGCCGCCGCCGGGCGGAAGACGCCGAGAGCCCGCGTGCCGAAGAACCGGCCCGTGAGCTCGCTCCGCCGCCGCGGCCGGAGGACGAACCGCCGTCCGTGCCGGACTACCGCGACGAGGCCGAGCCGTGGTTGCCGCGGCTGCGGATGCCACCGTCGCTGGAGCCGATGGAGGATTTCGGACACTGGACGCCGGCGACGGCCCCGTTCCCGGAGAGCTACGCCCGCGCGATCGCGGAGGACGAGCCCCCACCGGACGCGGGCCTGGCCGACCTGCTCGCCCGCGCCCTCGCCGAGCACCAGGCGGGCACGGCGAGCGCGGCGGCCTTGGTCAAGCAGCTCGGCTCCCAGGACACGGGCCGGCGCAACGGTCACGGCCGCAACGGTCACGGCGCCGAGGTTTCGGACTCCCGCGGCCACAGCTCACGCGACTGATCGGCACCTGGCCGCGGGGGCGCCCCCCGATTTCCACGCTACCGGAGACCACCGACAGTTTCGGCGCGCCGGTGAACCGCCGGCGAGGGTTCACCCCGGCCGGCGTCCAGTCGCTGAGACGTCGCGAACCGTCGCCGACCTGCCTCACCCGGTCCACAGTGGGATCCGTCGCACCCCGGCGTCGCCGACCGGCCGACAGCGTTCGCCGAACGGCCCCGCGCCCGATCAACTGAACCGATCACGTTGGCCCCGCGCCGGGTGACGGCCGGCCAGCACGGCTGGTCAGCGCTGCGCCGGAGCGCTGGAGACAACCCGTCAGTAGCTTGACCGATCCCGCGAATCCCGTGCCCCGGAAGGGTTTTCGCGCCTCCCGGAACCTCCGGGTCTTCATGTGATCCCGGATCGCGGCGCATTAGTGTGGGGTGGCCGGCTCAACGCCGAACCGGCACGGTGCCACCTCACGCAAACTGGAGAGTTGCCTCAAATGAGCTCGACCGGAGTCTCGTCCCTACCCGGAACCGGAGCCGAAACCGAACCCGAATTCGGCCAGCGCTCCCCGGCCAGCCCGGAGCAGATCAGGGACGACCTGATCGACGCCGCGGCCGGGCTGGCGCCGGAGATCGGGGAGCTCATCCGGCTCTACTACCGGCACATCCCGGCCGAAGAGATCGTCGGCGACGAGCCGGTCAACCTGGTCGGCGCCGTCCGCTCGCACCTGCAGCTGGCCAAGTCGCGGATGCCCGGCCGCCCGGCCGTGCGGCTGCTGAACCCGACCGTCGCCGAAGACGGGTGGGCGCGGGAAGCCACCGTCGTGCAGGTCGTCACCGATGACATGCCGTACCTGGTCGACTCCATCGCCGCGGAGTTCGCCCGCGACGGCGTGCAGGTACAGCGCATTGTTCACCCGATCGTGGTGGTCAGCCGCGACCTCACCGGCGAGCTCCTCGAGGTCCACCCCGACGCCGACCCGGCCGAGCCGCCCGCGAACTCGGCCGCCGAGTCGTGGATGTACATCGAGATCGACTTCGTCACCGACCGCAACCGGGCCCGCGAGCTCGACAACCGGCTCTCCAGCGTCCTGGGTGACGTCCGCGAGGTCGTCGAGGACGCCGAGAAGATGGCCCAGACGGCCTGCCAGCTGGCGAGCGAACTCGAAACCGACCCGCCGCGGCTGTCCGCCGACGAGGTCGCCGAGGGCGCCCGGCTGCTGCGCTGGCTGGCCGACGGCCACTTCACCTTCCTCGGCTACCGCCGCTACGAACTGATCGAGAACCCGCACCCGGAGTCCGACGAGCCGGCCCTGCGCGCGGTCCTGGCCTCCGGCCTCGGCGTGCTGCGCCAGGACAGCCTCGCCGCCCGCGGCCTGACCGCCGGCCCGGACACCGCCGCCACCGCGCTCGCGCCGACGCTGCTGGTGCTCACCCAGGCGAGCGCGCCCTCGACCGTGCACCGGCCGGTCTACCCGTACTACGTCGGCGTCAAGACCTTCGACGCCGAAGGCAACGTCACCGGCGAACACCGGTTCCTCGGCATGTTCACCACCACGGCGCTGCACGAGAACGTCCTCGACATTCCCGTCGTGTGCAAGCGCGTGCGCGAGGTCATCCACCGCGCCGGCTTCCCGATCGAGTCGTTCTCCGGCCAGCGGATGCTCGAAATCCTGCAGAACTGGCCGCGCGCCGACCTGTTCTCCGCCGACACCGACTCGCTGTACTCGACGACGACCGGCGCGATCACCCTCTCCGACCGCCGCCGGCTGCGGCTGTTCCTGCGCCGCGACCCCTACGGCCGCTTCTACTCCTGCCTCGTCTACCTCCCGCGCGACCGCTACACCACGCGCTCCCGGCTGGCGATGCAGGAAGTCCTGCTCGAAGAGCTCGAAGGCACCCAGCTCGAATACAGCGCGCGGATCGGCGAAACCGTCCTGGCGCAGGTCCACTTCGTCGTCCACACCGACCCGGCGCGCCGGCTCGAGCCGGACACGCTCAAGATCCAGGACCGGCTGAACGACGCCGTCCGCACCTGGGACGACCGGATGGTCGAAGCGGTCCTCGACGAACGCCGGGAGCGCGCCGACGGCGGCGTCGCGGTCGGCATCGTCGGCGAGGAATCGGCCACCGAGCAGGGCCAGCGCTTCGCGATGGTCTTCCCCGAGGGCTACAAGGAGGACTTCACCGCCGAAGAGGCGCTCGCCGACCTCCGCTCGCTGGACTCGCTGACCGACGAAGGCGACCTCGCGCTGTCCTTCTACCAGCCCGCCGACGCCGCGCCGGGCGAGCGGCGCTTCAAGCTCTACCTGCGCGGCGAGGGCGTCACGCTCTCGAAGGTGCTTCCCGTACTGCAGGCCATGGGCGTCGAGGTGGTCGACGAGCGGCCGTACGAGCTGCACCGCGAGGACGGCGGCGCGTGCTGGATCTACGACTTCGGCCTCCGCGTCGACCAGAAGATGCTCGACGACTCCGACGAGCACGCCGTCGAGGAGCTGCGCGGCCGCTTCCAGGACGCCTTCGAGGCCGCCTGGCGCGGCGACGCCGAGGTCGACGGCCTCAACGGGCTCGTCCTGCGCGCCGGGCTCAACTGGCGCCAGGTCGCCGTCCTGCGCGCCTACTCGCGGTACCTGCGGCAGGCCGGCAGCGCGTTCTCCCAGGACTACATCCAGAACACGCTGCTGAACCACACCCAGGTCGCGACCAAGCTCCTGCGGCTGTTCGAGGCGAGGTTCGACCCGCAGCTGTCCGACGCCGACCGCGAGGCCGCCACCGAAGCGCTGGTGGGCGAGCTGAACGCGATGATCGACGAGGTCACCAGCCTCGACGAGGACCGCATCCTGCGCCGCCTGATGGCCGTCATCCGGGCCACGCTGCGGACGAACTACCACGTCACCGGCGCCGACGGGACGCCCCGCGAGTACCTGTCGATCAAGCTCGACCCGGCCGGCGTGCCCGATCTGCCCGAGCCGCGGCCGAAGTTCGAGATCTTCGTGTACTCCCCGCGCGTCGAGGGCGTGCACCTGCGCTTCGGCGAGGTCGCGCGCGGTGGCCTGCGCTGGTCGGACCGCCGCGAGGACTTCCGCACCGAGATCCTCGGCTTGGTCAAGGCACAGGCGGTGAAGAACGCGGTGATCGTGCCGGTCGGCGCGAAGGGCGGCTTCGTCGTCAAGCGCCCGCCGGCCCCGAGCGGCGACGCGAGCATCGACCGCGACGCCCAGCTCACCGAGGGCATCGCCTGCTACCGCATGTTCATCTCCGGCCTGCTCGACCTGACCGACAACCGCATCGAGGGCAAGACCGTCCCCGCGCCCGGTGTGGTCCGGCACGACGCCGACGACTCCTACCTGGTCGTCGCGGCCGACAAGGGCACGGCGAAGTTCTCCGACATCGCCAACGAGGTCTCGGGGCAGTACGGCTTCTGGCTCGGCGACGCGTTCGCCTCCGGCGGCTCGGTCGGCTACGACCACAAGGCCATGGGCATCACCGCGAAGGGTGCCTGGGAGAGCGTCAAGCGGCACTTCCGCGAGCTGGGCAAGGACACCCAGACCGAGGACTTCACCGTCGTCGGCATCGGCGACATGATGGGCGACGTCTTCGGCAACGGCATGCTGCTGTCCGAGCACATCCGCCTGGTCGCGGCGTTCAACCACATGCACGTCTTCCTCGACCCGAACCCCGATGCGGCGACGTCGTACGCCGAGCGCCGCCGGCTGTTCGACCTGCCGCGCAGCTCGTGGGACGACTACGACCGCTCGCTGATCAGCGAAGGCGGCGGGATCTACCCGCGCACGGCGAAGTCGATCCCGATCAGCCCCCAGGTCCACGCGGCGCTCGGGCTCGAGGAGGGCGTCACCGCGCTGGCGCCGATGGACCTCATCCAGGCGATCCTGCTGGCGCCGGTCGAGCTCCTCTGGAACGGCGGCATCGGCACCTACGTCAAGGCGGAGAACGAAACCCACACCGCGGCGGGCGACAAGGCCAACGACGCCATCCGCGTCGACGGCAAGCAGTTGCGCGTCAAGGTGTTCGGCGAAGGCGGCAACCTCGGCCTGACCCAGCTCGGCCGGATCGAGTTCGCGCGCAACGGCGGGAAGATCAACACCGACGCGCTCGACAACTCGGCCGGCGTCGACTGCTCCGACCACGAAGTCAACATCAAGATCCTGCTCGACCACCTCGTCCAGACCGGCAAGCTGGAGCGCGAGCAGCGCAACGAGCTGCTGGAGGAGATGACCGACGAGGTCGGCGCGCTGGTGCTCAAGGACAACTACCGGCAGAACGCCGTCCTCGGCGTCAGCCGCGCGCACGCCGCGCCGATGCTGTCGGTGCACGCGCGCCAGGTGCAGGCGCTGGTGTCCGCGGGCGCGTTCGACCGCAAGCTCGAGGCCCTGCCGAGCAACTCGGAGTTCCGCGAGCTGGAGAAGGCGGGCAAGGGCCTCACCTCGCCGGAGCTGGCGACGCTGCTCGCGCACGTCAAGCTGGAGCTGAAGGACGAGCTGCTGGCCAGCGACCTGCCGGACTCGAAGGTCTTCGCGGCGCGGCTGCCCGAGTACTTCCCGAAGCCGCTGCGCGAGCGGTTCGGCTCGGCGATCGGCGAACACCCGCTGCGGCGCCAGATCATCACCACGCTGATCGCCAACGAGGTGGTCGACGGGGGTGGCATCTCCTTCGTCTACCGGCTGATGGAGGAGATGAACGCGACGGCGACGGACGCGGTGCGCGCGTACGCCGTCGTGACGCAGGTGTTCGACCTCCCCGCGCTCTGGAAGGAGATCGACGCGCTCGACAACGTCGTGCACACCGACGTCGCCGACGCGATGGTGCTGGAGACGCGGCGCCTGCTCGACCGGGCCGCGCGCTGGTTCCTCACCAACCGGCCGCAGCCGCTGGCCCCGCTGTCGGAGATCAAGCGCTTCGGCCGGGTGCTCGGCAAGCTCGTCCCGAACATCGGCGACCTGCTGCGCGGCCGCGAGGCGGAGTCGGTGCAGAGGCACGTCGACGAGCTGATCGCCGCGAACGTGCCCGAGGGGCTCGCCCGCCGTGTGTCGCTGCTGCTGCACACGTACGGCCTGCTCGACGTCACCGAGGTCGCCGAGCTCGCCGAGCAGCAGATCGGCGTGGACGCGGTGCACAGCCCGGCCGAGACGGCGGAGCTGTACTACGCGCTGTCGGCGCACCTGGACATCGACTCGATGCTCACCGAGATCAGCAAGCTCGAACGCGGCAACCGCTGGCACGCGCTCGCCCGGCTTTCGCTGCGCGACGACGTCTACGGCTCGCTGCGGGCGATCACGCTCGATGCGTTGCGGCACAGCGATCCCGGCTCGTCCGGGGACGCCAAGATCGCGCAGTGGGAGAAGACGAACGCGTCCCGGCTGCAGCGGGCGCGCGTCGCGCTCGACGAGATCACCAAGTCCGGCCGGCTCGACCTGGCGACCCTCTCGGTGGCGGCTCGCCAGATCCGGAGCACGGTGCGGTGACCTACGTATCGCACGTCCGCCCGCGCTGGACGGACATGGACGTCTACGGCCACGTCAACCACGCGAAGCTGGTGACGCTGCTCGAAGAGGCGCGCATCCCGCTGCTGTTCAAGGGCGCCGTCGAGGCGGGGCTGGACCAGCTGCCGAAGGGCATCGTCGTGGTGCGGCTGGAAGTGGCCTACAAGGCGCCGATCGTGGTGTCCGGGCAGGAGCTGCGGGTCGACATCGACCTGACGCAGCTGCGCGCGGCGAGCTTCACGCTGGCCTACCGCGTGCACGGCGGGCCGTCCCCGGACGACCCGGTGGCGGTCACCGCGGAGACGGTGCTGGCGCCGTACGACACGGTCGAGTTGCGGCCGCGTAGGCTCAGCCCGGCCGAGTCGGAGTTTCTGAAGCAGGGGTTCGCGGATGCCTGAGTTGTTCGTGCCGGACGCGGCCGACCGGGAGACCCTCGGCGCGTTCGTCGCCCGCGCGGTCCGGCTGGACGGCCAGACGACCGTCCGGCTGCGCCGGCGCGGCGACGGCGTGGTCGAGGCCTGGACGTCGACGCCGTTCGAGTGCCTGGCCACCCGAGCGGTGGCCGGGGACGTGACGCCGGGTGACGTCACGGTGTCCGGCAACGAGCTGCTCGCGGCGCTGACCGTGGCGGGCGGGCCCCGGATGGACCCGGGCCCGGCCCGCGACCTGCTCTGGCACGGCGAGCTGCCGCCGTCCGGCCGCTGGCCGCTGGTCGACGAGCTTCCGGCGCAGGTGGTGTCCGAGCTGGCGGATCGTGGCGTCACCCTGGCCAGGGACAACGTGGGCCCGCACGGCACGCCGCCGGCGTCGCTGATGGACCAGGCGGTGCTGACCGTGAGCGGCGGTTCGGTCGAGGTCAAGGTGCAGATGCGCTGCCTGTTCGCGATGTCCGGCATGGGGTTCGTGGACTCGGACGTTCCCGGTGACGTGGTCCGCGTGACGGCCACGGACTCGTGGATGCGCCTGGACGCGCGCTATGGCGCGATCGTGCGACGCCGTCACGCGCTGTTACCGCTGTTGTTCTGACGAAGTCCTTACGGCGGCCACCGTCCGGCCCGGATCGTGGCACGCTGGAGGCATGACCCCGGACCAGGACCCGACCGCGGACTTCCTCGACGAGGTCCGCGTGTCGGAGCCGCAGTGGCGACGCGACCGTCCGGAGGGCGAGCAGGCGCCGGAGCGCGCCGAAAGACCTGAGAGGTGGGGCCGCACGCGCGCGGCGGGCCGGGCGGCCGCCCAGGCGGCGCCCTACCTCCAGGCCGCGGCCCTGGTGGCCTGGCTGGCCAGCGGGGCGTTCGACGACGGCTCGGGCAACCAGTCGGGCTGAATCCGCGCCTCCATGGGGCAGGGCTCCGCGAAGTCGGGGCCTTTCAGGTGCTCGAGCCAGGGTCTGCCAAAGTCGAAGCGCCTTTGGCAGCTGCCTCACCGACCGGAACGGCACGCCGACGCCCGAACTTGCACTCCACCCAGACCTGCCCCGCCACCCCGATCCGAAGCCAGCACCCGGCCGTAGTGACAATCGAGCTTCGGGGTGGTGGGCACCCGAAACCTCCCAAGTCAGTTGCATCTCCGGGCAGAGACCCAGCCGGCAGACCTGCTTCCACCACACAGCAGCGATCGACTTTGCCGCAGCTCCCACCTCTCCGGCAGAGACCAACCGAAGTTGAGCTGGTGCAAGTGCTCCTCGACCCCACAGGCCCACCGGCTCGCGCGAGTCGCCCGACTTTGCCAGAACCCGGCGCCACGGCCCACCCTCCCTGGGGGATCCCCCGCTTCCAGCGTATCGGCAGCAACCGACGGAAAGGCCGCCCGAAGGACTTCCGGCCGGAGTTGTCCACAGCCGGCGTGAGTTGTGGAAGCGGCCTCAGACCAGCCAGGCGGCCGAATCCGCGGGCAGCTTCCCCTCCACCAGCGGACTGCTCGACAGCAGCACCTCACCCGGCGGCAGCGCGATCGGCGAGGCCGACGTGTTCAGCGCGCACACCAGCCCACCCCCGCGCCGCCGGAAGGCGAAACACCCGGCCGGTGCGCCGTACCACTCCAGCTCGTCGCCGCTGAATGCCGCGTGTGTCTTCCTCAGCTCGATGGCGGCGCGGTACAGCGACAGCGTCGAGTCCGCGTCCTCGATCTGCTTCTCCACCGTCGACCCCGCCCACGAAGCCGGCATCGGCAGCCACGTGCGCGGGTTCCGCGAGAACCCGAACGGCGGCAGGTCGCCCTCCCACGGCAGTGGGACCCGTGCGACGTCGCGGCCGAACTCGGCGCCACTCGTCTTCGCGCGCGGGTCGGCCATCTCCGCCGGCGCCAGGTCGACGTTCGCCAGCCCCAGTTCTTCGCCGTTGTACAGGTACACCGCGCCCGGCAGCGCCAGCTCGACCAGGGCCATCGCCCGCGCGCGCCGCACGCCCACCGAGCCGCCGCCGTAGCGGCTGACCTGGCGCCAGACGTCGTGGTTGCCCAGCGTCCAAGTTGCCGGGGCGCCCGTGCGGGCCGGGACGGCCAGGGAGCGCTCGATGGCCGTGCGCATCGCGTCGGCGTCGAAGTGGGTCAGCACCAGCCGGAAGTTGAACGCCAAGTGCAGCTCGTCGGGCCGCAGGTAGCGCGACAGGCGTTCCTCGTCGGTCACCCAGATTTCGCCGACCGCCATCGCGTCCGGGAACTCGTCGAGCACCTTGCGGATCATCTGGTGGATCTCGTGGACGCCGTCGTGGTCCCACCGCGGGTCGTAGTAGTGGCTCGGCCCCAGCGCGTTCGCGCGCGGGTCCATGTCCGGCAGGCCGGGCGGCTTGGCCATGCCGTGGGCGACGTCGATGCGGAAGCCGTCGACGCCGCGTTCGAGCCAGAACCGCAGCGTGCGCTCGAGATCCGCGGCGACCTCGGGGTTGGCCCAGTTGAGGTCCGGCTGCTGCGGCGCGAACAGGTGCAGGTACCACTGGCCGTCCGGCACGCGCGTCCAGGCTGGGCCGCCGAAGGCGCTGACCCAGTTGTTCGGCGGGTCTTCGCCCTTCGGCCCGACGCCGTCGCGGAAGATGTACCGGTCGCGCTCCGGGCTGCCCGGCGCGGCCGCCATCGCCGACTTGAACCAGGCGTGCTGGTTGCTGGTGTGGTTCGGGACCACGTCCACGGTGACCTTGATGTTCCGCTTGTGCGCCTCGGTGAGCAGCACGTCGAAGTCGCCGAGGGTGCCGAACATCGGGTCGACGTCCCGCGGGTCGGCGATGTCGTAGCCGTGGTCGGCCATGGGGGAGCGGTAGAAGGGTGTCAGCCACAGCGCGTCGACGCCCAGCAGCTCCAGGTAACCGAGCCGGGAGTGGATGCCTTCCAGGTCTCCGACGCCGTCACCGTCCGAATCGGCGAACGAGCGCACGTAGACCTGGTAAAAGACCGCATCGCGCCACCAGGCGGCCGAGGTCATCAGACGAAGCTGTTCATCATGCTGTGCGCCGCCATCTCCAGGTAGGCCCACAGCTGCCCCCGGTACGGTTCTTCGAGGTTCTCTTCGTCGACGGCGATCCGGATGCACCGCAGCCAGGCGTCCCGCTCGAGCGGCCCGATCTTGAACGGCGCGTGCCGCATCCGCAGCCGCGGGTGCCCGCGCTGGTCGGAGTAGGTGTGCGGGCCGCCCCAGTACTGGATGAGGAACAGCCGGAACCGCTCCTCGGCGGGCCCGAGGTCCTCTTCGGGGTAGAGGGGCCGGAGGATCTCGTCGCGCGCGACCTCCTCGTAGAACCGCCCGACGATCCGGCGGAAGGTCGGTTCGCCGCCGACCGCTTCGTAGAGGTTCGCCGGTTCGCTCACTGCAGACACGCCTTCCATTTTGCCCTTGGGGTGCGGGTTCCCGACGCCCGGTCCGCACAGTTCCGGTTCGTCGCGAACCCGCTCCCCAGCGTAATGGCGCCTACTTCTCGACGGCCGGGGCCGCGGGCGGGAACAGCCGGCCGAGCGGCGGTTCGAAACCCGCCTCCTCCAGGGCCGCCAGCAGCTGGGCCCGCAGCGCCCGCTGGACCGCCCACTGCTTGCCCGGCCGGACCTTCACCGTCAGGCGCAGGGAGAGCCCCTCCGGTGTGACGCTTTCCACACCCAGCATCTCCGGCGGCTCGAGGACGTTGTCCTTGAGCGCGTCGGACTCCGTGGCCGTGACCGCGGCGTCGGCGAGCACCGTCGTCGCGCGCTCGACGTCGGCCGTGTAGCCGAGGGGGACGTCGACGACCGCCACCGCGAAGCCCTGGCTCGAGTTGCCGACGCGCAGCACTTCGCCGTTGCGGACGTACCAGACCGTGCCCTTGACGTCACGCAACGTCGTGATCCGCAAGCCCACCGACTCGACCGTGCCGGACGCTTCGCCCACGTCCACGACGTCGCCGACGCCGTACTGGTCCTCGACCATCATGAAGATCCCGGACAGGAAGTCCTTGACCAGGTTCTGGGCGCCGAAGCCGATCGCGACGCCGATGATGCCGGCCGACGCGATGATCGGGCCCAGGTTGATGCCGAGTTCGCCCAGCACGAGGATGAACGCCAGGCCGTAGATCAGGAACGTCGACATCGACTTCAGCACCGAGCCGATGGTCTTCGCGCGCTGGCGGCGCCGTTCGATGACGGCGGAGCCGAGCACCTCCGGGGCGCGCTCGCGCAGGGGGCGCAGCAGCGACGGGAGCTTGCCGCCGGTCTTCGGCAGCGTCGTGACGCGGTTGATCAGCCTTCTCAGGATCAGGCGCACCAGGAACGCGATCACGATGATCATCAGGATCTTGACCGGTTTGGTGATCAGCCAGTTCGCCGAGCCCGCCAGCCACAGGTTGTGCGTGACGTCGTACACCGTGTAGCAGAACGTGCTGGGGTCCTTCACGCACGGCGGGTCGGCGGAGGGGAGCAGGGAAAGCACGGCGGTTCGTTCATCCTTCCGATCGGGTCGGGCACCCCAACGCCGAGTGGATGTTGGGTCGCGCGGATGTGACACGTCTTGTAACACACGTGCGCTGGGGGCCTGTTCTGTGGTCGACTATGCCTACGCCCCTGGAGGTGGTCGAGTGCCAGACCGACAACCCAGCCCCCGCGGCGTCTCCGGCCAAGCCACGGCCGACGAGGCGCCAGAGGTGGTTCTGCGTGCCTACCCGGGGGGTTCCGCATCCGGCGGAACCGTCCCGGCCGGGCCGGGGACCCGCCCAGGGGGAGTGACCCGCCCGCCCGGACAGCGTAGTAGAGGCCGGGATCCGGCCGCCCCGGCCTGGGGCCGGCGCCGGGTGCTCCTGCTCAACGCCACCTTCGAGCCGCTGACGGCGTTGCCGCTGCGGCGCGCTGTGGTGCTCGTGATGTGCGGCAAGGCCGAAGTGGTCCACGGTGACCCCGGCGGGATCGAGCTGCACTCGGCGAAGGTTTCTCTGCCGGTGCCCTCGGTGATCCGCCTCAGCACGTACGTGCGCGTACCGTATCGCGCGCAGGTGCCGCTGACCCGTGCGGGGCTCATGCACCGGGATCGCTACCGCTGCGCCTACTGCGGAGGGCGGGCCGAGACGATCGACCACGTCCTCCCGCGCAGCCGGGGCGGCCCCCACAGCTGGACCAACTGCGTCGCCTGCTGCGCCAAGTGCAACCACCGCAAAGCGGACAGGCTGCTCTCGGAGATCGGCTGGCGGCTGCGGATCGTCCCGCGGGCGCCCCACGGCCCGCACTGGCGGCTGCTCGCGCATTCCAAGGAGGCCGACCCGCTCTGGCGGCCGTATCTGGGCTCCGCCGCTTAGCTCCCCCGGCGGGCGGAGCGCCCCCTGACAAGCCGGCGCCCCGGCTGCCTGTGCGGCGGCCGGGGCGAGCCGGGTGCTTGCGCTGAGGTAGCGCGTCCCTGGAGTACGGGTCAGGCAGCGAGCGCGTAGTCGCTCTGGCAGGTGACGCGGGTGCCCATGGTGACGCGCGTGCCGCGGGTGACCCGAGTGCCTCGCGTGACGCGGGTGCCGCAGGTGACTCGCGTGCCGGCCGTCACACGCGTGCCCATCGTGACGCGAGTGCCGCGCGTGACCCGGGTCCCTCGGGTGACTCGCGTGCCCGCCGTCACCCGGGTGCCCATCGTGACCCGCGTTCCCGCCGTCACACGTGTACCGCGAGTGACGCGTGTACCCCGGGTAACCCTTGTGCCCGCCGTCACACGCGTTCCGGGCACGAATTCGATGTCGCTCAGTGACGACGTGGTCTCGGTGATCGCCTGTGCGGGCGTCTGGACGCTGTTCATGGCAAGGCCTCCTGGGACCGGTGCGTTACCTGCTGGGGCTGGGGAGCGGGGCGCAAGGCCCGTACAGGTGAAAAAGCTACGAGGATTTCAAGGCCCCGACAAGACGACAGCGGCGGGTGCGGCCGCCTGTACGTTGAGTTGCAACCTTTCGGCCCGACGGTCTTCGCCCCAACGTTCCAGTGGCCGCGAGCCAAGCGGCGGACGGCACTCGGCTTACGACGAACGGTCGAGTGCGCCGCGCGCGGTGGGTGCGGAGGTCATCCGATACGCTCACCGGCGTGAACATCGTCGAGACGATCGTGGTCTTCGCCGTGATCCCGCTGGCCATCTACGGCCTCGCCGGGCTGCTGACGCTCCGGCGCAGGTCCGGCGGTGCCCCGCGGCGCCGGTCCGGCCAGGCCTGGGAGTACCCGGCCATGTGGTGGAGCGCCAACCCCGAAGGGGCGGGCACGGCCCACCGGCACGCCGGCACCGAGAACAGCGCGCCCGAGGGCGCCCCGACCGCGGCGGGAGGCGCTCGTGGCAACTGGTGAGCTGACGAAGCGCGTCGACGAGTCCGAGCTGGGCTACGGCGAGGCTCTGATGGCCACCGGACGGGTGTCCGCGGCCAAGATGTACGAGCCGGAGGCGCCGTCCGGGCCGTTCAACACCCGCCAGCTGGCCCGCCTCGACGAGGCGCTGACGTTCGCTTCGCGCGAGACGGGCTTGGACTTCAGCCTGTACCTCGGCGAGCTCGGCGCGGAGAGCCGTGAGACGGCGGAGAAGCTGCACGCGACGACGGCGGACCCGTCGAACTCGGTGCTGATCGCGGTCTCGCCGGGTGAGCGCAAGATCGAGATCGTCACGGGCAAGGCGGCTTATCTGCGCCTGCCGGACCGCGGTGCCAAGCTCGCGGTGGCGAGCATGGTGGCGTCGTTCAAGGAGGGCGATCTGGTCCGGGGGCTGGTCAACGGCCTGGTGAACGCGCTGCGGATGCTCTCGGACCAGGCTGGTCCTGCTCCTCGGTGATCTTTTGGCTTTTGCGGCCCTGCACCCCTCTTGGGTGTGGGGCCGTTTTGCTTTGTGGGCTCTTTTGAGTTGTCCACTGGCGGGTTGGGCTGTGGATAACTGCGCTGCTGGGTTCTGTTGGGGGCGGGTTTTGTCTGATGTCGCCGATACGCTGGAAGCGGGGGCAGCCCCCAGGGAGGGCGGGCCGTGCCGGGGGTCGGCTGTACCGGAGGGGCGGGATGTGCCGGGGACGGCCGTGCCGGGGGCGGCTGTGCCGGGGGTGGGGTTCGGTTGGCTGCCGCAGAGCCTCACCTGAGTGGGGGTCGGTGGAGAGCCTGCCTGAGGGGTTCCCGCCGGCCCGAACGCCGGATTGTTCAACGGCCGGCAGGTCGTGTCAAGGCGGGAAAGCGTGCCTTGACACGACCAGCCGGCCGCGGAGGCGGCTGCGGATCGGGTGGGCAGGGGGGGGT